>JAQCLA010000195.1 GCA_027592105.1 Pseudomonadota bacterium
AGCAAGCCCCGCCTCTTCGCCGAAACCGTAGAAAATATCGGCGCGTTGCGCGCCACGAATGGCACCACCGGTATCTTGGGCCACCATCAGCCGATGAATAGGATCTGCACCCGCCTTTTCGATCCAGACAGGTGCGCCCAAGGGCGTGTGTTCAGGGTCAACCGCGATAGAGCGCAGGGGCGTGATCGAGCGGTTCATCGCACCCAAGGGCCCAAGGTCGGGATCAGGCAAATCGACTTCGCGGAAAAAGATGTAGGATGGGTTGTGATAAAGCAGATCGCGCCCAGCGGCCGGATTGCGGCGCACCCAATTGCGGATTACCTGCGCCGAGACCTGATGCGGCGCAAAGATGCCGCGGCGCACCAACTCTTGCCCGATGGAGCGATAAGGCTGGCCATTTCTGCCGCCATATCCGACACGGATCGTTGTGCCATCTTGCAACCTGATCCGCCCCGATCCCTGAATTTGTAGAAAGAAAAGCTCAACCGGGTCATCGACCCAGGCGATCTCAAATCCGCGCCCTTCGAGCAGGCGGCCCTCTTCGATTTCACGCCGCGTGACCCATCTTCCGTCCTGGGCTTCGGGCGGTGTGCTGTAGATGGGATAGCGAAAGCGCATGCTGCGCTCACGCGCGCCATCAAGCTGTGGTTCGAAATAGCCGGTGAACAGGGCCGGCGCGCTGCCGCCGATCAGAACCGGGCGAAAGAACAGCTCGAAAAACCGGCGCGCATCGTTGGTATTTTGCGAAAATGCGCAAAGCGGCTGCCAGTCGGGGCCGACAAGATCGGCGCAGGTATTGCGAAAGGTCGCCAAGGCGGCGGCGTGGTCATCCGCCTCCCAGCCCTGCAAGTCAGCGAATGACAAAAGCTCGATCGTCTCTTCCGACATGGCCGGGCTGCTCCAGGCAGAAATGGCCGCGACAAGGCCAAGGACAGCACCCAACCCACGCATCGGTCAGCCGTCGGTTGCGACCAATTCCCAATTGGGATCGCTAGCGCCCATTTTTCGGGCAAAGGTCCAAACATCGCGCTGCCGCTTGATTTCGTTCGGATCACCCTCGACCACCTGACCATCGGCATTGCGCACGACAGAGGTCAATTCGCCGACGAAGCGCACGGTAACCTCGCCCATGCCGCTGGCGCGATCAAAGCGCGCGCTATCAAGCGCCAATTCACGGATACCGATGAAGGACGCCTGAATGGTCAGCCCCTGAGCCTCGCGCTCACGGATGACGGATTCGAAGGTATCCATCACATCGGGCGCAAGGAACGGGCGCAGCCCATCGACATCGCCATTCTCGAACGCCATCAGGATCATTTCATATGCGCCGCGCGCACCCTGAAGGAATTCGGACACCACAAAGCTTGGCTCGGCCTGTTTCATGGCACTGAGCGCCTTGGCGCTGTCCGACCCGTCAGCCACGTGGTCGATGATATCGCGGTCGGGGCCGCCATCGATAACCTCGAAATCACGGCGGCGATCGCTGCGCGCAGGCTGTGCTGCCTCGGGCGGTTTTTCATACCCTTCGCGCGTGCCAAGCACACTGCGCAGGCGCAAAATCAAAAACACCGCGATACCCGCCAATACAAGCAAGGACAAAAGGGACGAGTTCATGAAAGCTCCTTGCTGGGCGAACGGGGTTCTTTTCGGGTTCACAATGCACATATGTAGGTCAGGGGTGGTATCAAGTCCATCACCCTAGACCGCGCCAAAAAGGCGCTCGGCCCGTTCGGAGAGCTTTTTATGTGGCTTTTTCTCGCCTTTCTTCTCGTTCCACTGATCGAGATCGCGTTGTTCATCCAGATCGGCGGACTGATCGGCCTATGGGCGACCTTGGCGATCGTGGTGTTAACGGCCGTGGCGGGCACGATGTTGGTCAAATCACAGGGCGCCTTGGTCCTGTCGCGTCTGCGCGATAGCTTTCAAACCTTGCGCGACCCGACCGAACCCTTGGCGCATGGCGCGATGATCCTGTTTTCCGGCGCGCTTTTGCTCACGCCGGGGTTTTTTACAGATACAGTCGGGTTCTTGCTTTTGGTACCGGCGGTGCGGTCTTGGCTGCTGCGCGAAGTCGCGAAGCGGGTCGAGATCAAGACGATGCAAATGGGCGGTGGCCCAACACGCGCAAGCGATCCCCGCGATGATGTAATCGATGCCCAATATACTGTCGAAGAGCCATCAGACCGCAACAGCCCACCATCGCAGTGGACGAAGCATTGAGGCTGCTTGCCTGTGCTGTTAGATGCTTCGCGAAATCTTATTGCCGATGTGAAAGCTGGAGAGAGACATGTCCGATACAAATGGCGGTTCCGCCCCCCAAGCCGCAGCTGGTGCCGCCGAACAGCCGGTGATGCCCAAGTTGCAAATTCTCGGCCAGTTCGTGCGCGATCTGTCGTTTGAGAATATCGCAGCGCAAAAAGCCGTCAGCGCGCAGGTTCAGCCTGATATCCAGGTGCAGGTCGCACTCGATGCGCGCAAGCGTGAAGCCGAAGATCAATATGATGTGATCATGAAGCTGAAAATCGAAAGCAAGACACGCGAAGATACACCGCAATCGATCTTTTTGCTCGAGTTGGAATATGGCGGCATCTTCAAGGTCGAGCATGTCAGCCCCGAACAAATGCATCCGTTCTTGTTAATCGAATGCCCGCGGATGCTGTTCCCCTTTGTGCGCCGGATCGTATCGGATGTGACGCGCGATGGTGGCTATCCGCCGCTTGGGCTTGATACTATCGACTTCCTCGCGCTGTATCGCCAACAATTGGCCCAGCGCGCTGCGCCGCAAAAAGCCGACGCCTGATCGATCAGCCCCGCTTGTTCCAGAGCGCGCCTTCACCCAACTCCGCGATCATCGCGGCATGGGCGGCGCGCTCTGTATCCGTCAGGCGCTGCGGGAGTGGTGTCGGGCGCGCCTGCGGTCGCCAGGCTTGCGTTGCGCTGCGGGAGCGATCCTGCGTTTGATCCGCGCCCAAGCCGAAATCGGCCTGACGGCCGCCGGTCAATTCAAGATAAACCTCGGCCAAGATCTCGGAATCGAGCAACGCGCCGTGCAAGGTGCGGTTCGAATTGTCGATGCCGAACCGGCGGCAAAGCGCGTCCAACGATGCGGGCGAACCGGGGAAGTGGCGCCGCGCAATCATCAGCGTATCGAGCGCACGATCATCTTGCAGCGCGGGCAGACCGACCCATGACAACTCGGCATTCAGAAAACGCATGTCGAAGCTGGCGTTGTGAATGATCAGCCGCGCATCCCCGATAAAGGCCAGAAAGCCTTGGGCAATATCGGCAAAACGCGGTTTGTCGGCCAAGAAGGCTTCGCTAATGCCATGCACGGCGAAAGCTTCGGCCGGCATATCGCGTTCGGGATGGATATATTGGTGATAGGTCTGTCCTGTCGGAACTTGGTTCCACAATTCAACAGCGCCGATTTCCACGATCCGATGCGCGGGCTTGTCGAAAGGATCAAGGCCGGTGGTCTCGGTATCGAGGACAATCTCACGCATTATCCGCCCCTGTGCCTGTCAGTGTTGTGATCAGCTTTGCCACGTCTGCGCGTGTCTGTTCCAGCGTCTTTGTGACGATCACATGATCGGCGCGGGCGCGTTTTTCGGCATCGGGTGTTTGGCGGGCAAGAATCTGGGTGAATGCCGCCTCGGTCATCCCCGGGCGCGCCAACACGCGGGCCGCTTGTGTTTCTGGATCGGCGGTAACGACCAAGACGGCATCAAGCCACGCATCGGCGCCGGTTTCATACAACAGTGGTAAATCGAGCACGACGAGAGAGGCGGTTGCTTCGTTTTCCAAAAACGCCGCCCTGTCGCGGGCAACAAGCGGATGCACGATTTTTTCCAGCTGGTCCAAAAGCGAGGGGTCAGCGGCAATCGCGCGTTTGAGCGCATCACGGCTGATCATGCCATCATGCTGGGCGTCAGGGATAAGGGCAGTAACAGGCGCGACCGCCGCACCGCCTTGGCCGTAAAGCCGATGCACCGTTTCATCCGCATCCCACACCGGGATATTCATGTCGCGAAACATGGCGGCCGTGGTGGATTTTCCCATGCCGATCGAGCCGGTGAGCCCCAGCTTGATCGTCATGGGGCCAAAACCGCCGCGCGCAAATCATCATCGACCATCGGCGTATAGCCGAACCAGCGTTCAAAGCCGGGCACGGCTTGGTGAAGCAACATGCCCAGACCATCGACAGTTTCACAGCCCATTTGGCGTGCGGTGGCCAGTAAATCGGTTTTAAGCGGCTTATAGACGATATCGGTCACGACGGTCGGCGGCGTCAGCCGCGTTAAATCGATGGAGAGGGGCGATTGCCCGTCCATCCCGAGTGAGGTGGTATTGACGATCAGCGCGACATTACCAATCAAATCCGCGATCCGGGTCCAATCTTGGGTTTCCACGCGCGCACCAAAATGGTCGCGCAAGGCATTAGCGCGCATCCTTGTACGGTTCACGACGATCACCTTGGGCGCGCCATCGTTGATCAGGGCCGAAACGATGGCCTTAGCCGCACCCCCTGCGCCCAGCACCAGCGCGGGGCCTGACGCAGCTGTCCAACCGGGCAGGTGTTGGCGAATATTCGACAAGAAACCGATACCATCGGTGTTATCGGCTTGGATTTGACCGTTTCCGAGAAAGGTCAGCGTGTTGGCGGCCCCGATCAGCGCGGCCCGATCGCTGATCTGTGTCGCGAGCGACAAAACATATTCCTTGTGCGGGATCGTGATGTTGACGCCGACGAACCCCATATCCGGCAAAATTCGCAAGATATCGGCGAGTGCGTTATGAGCCACATGCAGGGGCACATAATGCCCTTTCAGCCCATAGCGCTTGAGCCAATGACCATGCAAACGCGGCGAGAGCGAATGTGAAATCGGATCGCCGATTACACCAGCCAGCGGGATTTCGGGACGGATCATGTGAACCTCCAACCTCGCAAACGCAGATAGGAACAAAGCTCCAGCAAGGGAAGGCCTAGGACAGAGAACCAGTCCCCATCAATCCGGGCAAAGAGCCGTGCGCCAAGCGCCTCGGCCTGG
>JAQCLA010000196.1 GCA_027592105.1 Pseudomonadota bacterium
CTATGGCTGGTGAGATTCCAGATCTTATCGCCGAGGCACGCACGGGGACAGGCAAGGGGGCCGCCCGTCAAGCACGCCGTAATGGCATGGTGCCCGGTATCGTATATGGCGGCGGCGTTGATCCGCTGTCGATCCAGATCCCCTTCAACGTGTTGCTCAAGCGCCTGAAAAAGGGCCGCTTCTTGTCGACGCTCTTCAACCTCAAGGTTGAAGGTCATGATGATGTGCGCGTGATCTGCCGTAGCGTTCAGCGCGACGTGATCAAGGATCTGCCGACCCATGTCGACCTGATGCGCCTGCGCCGCACTTCGCGCGTGGCCTTGTTCATCCCGGTCGAATTCGTCAACCAGGAGAAGTCTCCGGGCCTCAAGCGCGGCGGTGTTCTGACCGTGGTGCGCCCCGAAGTCGAACTGGTCGTCACCGCGGGTGACATTCCCGATCACATCACCATCGATCTGGAAGGCCGCAATATCGGCGATGTGCTGCACATCTCGGATGTTGTTCTGCCCGAAGGCGCAAAGCCCACGATCGACCGCGATTTCGTGATTGCCAACATCTCGGCACCATCGGGGCTGGTCAGCGCCGACGCGGCCGAAGCCGCCGAGGCCGCCGACGAAGCGTGATTGATCACGCAGGCGAATATTGCGAACGCCGCCCCTTGGGGCGGCGTTTTGCATTCAGCCCTCGGGCGGGTCGGTTGCGCCCCATACTTTGCGAAACCCTAGGATTTTTCCGCGCGACGTGACGGGATCATAGGTCATGTCCATCCGTGACATGACATCCACGATCTTCTTGATCACGCGCGGCTGGTATTTTTTGGGATGCAACTCCATCACGCAGTAGCGCAACGGACAATTCCAGACGCGGTCGAACATATCGGCCTCGGCCCCTTCGACATCCATCAAGACGACATGGGGTTTGTGCTGGCGGATCAACGCATGGACCGAGATCAGCGGCACCCGGATGGGGCGGCCCTTTCCATCCAAGCTTGAGCCGGTATAGCCCGACGACAGGGCAAATAGGCCAGTCGCCCCTTCGGCGACCGGGCCCGTCACCGCACCATGAACCAGATTGACCCCCGCCAGACCGTTGCGGTCGAGATTGGCCGCGATCACGGGCAATAGCGCGGGGTTCGCCTCGACCGACAAGACCTGTTCGGGCGCCGTGCGCTGTGCGCAAAGCGCCGTGACATAGCCGATTCCCGCGCCCAATTCCAAGACACGAAAGCCCGGCCGCACACAGCGAAGGGCTGATTGCGCCTCATCCTCCTCATAGGTGCCGTCGGTCAATTTTTGGACGATGTCGGGTGTGGCCAATCCATCAGGAAGGCCCAGATCAATGCCTTTAAGGCGGAACTCATACACGGCGGCGCTACTCTCGGATCTTGGCGTTCTCTTGCGATGATGCGCAAGCTGATGACCGAACACCATGGCAAATTCAGGGCATGCCGACCGATTGGGGCAGGCGCGCGGCCCTTGGCGCTTGGCAAAGACAGCTTGGGCTGGCATCACCAATCGCGGATAGCCAAGAGGGGTTCATGCCATGCAGCTTTGGGTCGGATTGGGCAATCCCGGCGCGAAATACGCGGCCAACCGGCACAATATCGGCTGGATGGCGCTGGACCGGATCGCCGCCGATCACGGCTTTGGCCCGTGGCGCGCCAAGTTTCAAGGCAGCCTGTGCGAAGGTAACTTAGGCGGGCAAAAGGTGGTCATGCTCAAACCCGAGACCTTCATGAACCTATCTGGCCAATCGGTGGGCGAGGCCGCGCGCTTTTTCAAGATAAGCCCGGCCGAGATCACCGTCTTTCACGATGAGCTGGACCTCGCGCCCGGCAAGGCGCGGGTCAAGACCGGTGGTGGGCATGCAGGCCACAATGGGTTGCGCTCGATCCATGCCCATATCGGCGAGGCCTATGGGCGTGTGCGTCTTGGCATCGGCCATCCCGGCCACAAGGACCGGGTCGCGGCTTATGTCTTGTCCGATTTCGCAAAGGCCGATCAGGATTGGCTCGACGATCTGTTGCGCGGGCTCTCGGATGGTGCGCCCGCGCTTGCCAAGGGCGATAGCGCGAAATTCCTCAATGCCGTGGCACTGCGCACCGCGCCGCCACGGTCATCGACATCGGCCAGCAAAACCACCGCGGCCGCCACGCCCGCGCCGACCCAAAAAGCCGATGCTGACCCGCCGCCGGCGCATGATGCACGCACCACCTTGCAGCGGCTGATGGACAAGTTCCGTTAACCCGCGCACGTTGGGGCGGAATGCACCCCACCGCGCAATGCTCAGGGTTGTGAACATTGCCAAATACCTTGGGCCTGATAGCCTAGAATTCTGTAAAGCGTGAAGGGAACGGCACGATGGGGTTTCGCATGGACAGTTCGGTCAATGTACTGGGGCAAGCGCTGCAAAGCTGTTCGCGCGAGCCGATCACGGGCTTTTTCCGCAACGGCAATTGCGACACCTGCGCCGAGGACCGGGGAAGCCATACGGTCTGCGCGGTAATGACCGCCGAATTCCTCGCCTATTCGAAATATGTCGGTAATGACCTGTCGACCCCACGGCCCGAGTTTCAATTCGCAGGGCTCAAGCCCGGCGATCATTGGTGCCTGTGCGCCAGCCGTTTCATGCAGGCCCATGATGAAGGGGTGGCCCCAAGGGTGAACCTTGCGGCGACACATGAACGCGCCCTCGACATCGTGCCGCTCGAGGTGCTGGAGGCCAACGCGCTCTAACCGGCGATCAGCGCGGCGCGGTATCGGGTGACACCGCAGCGCCCATCAGATCCTCGACAAACAGGCCCAAAAGCTGGGGCCGCCCGCTGACACCGGCTTTGCGGTAGATCGCATTGGTCTGGGCCTTGACCGTGCCTTCCGAGGTCTCGCGCAGCTGGACGATCTCGGCGATGGTGAAACCCTTGAGTGCGAAAAGCGCCACATCACACTCGGCCGGGGTCAGGCCCCAGCCCTCAAAGCGTTCCTCGATCAATTCCATGAAAGCGCCCGAGGCCACGCGCAGCGCCTGTTCGGCGGCGCGTGTGCGCTTGAGCGACGCGCGCAAGAGCATCGCCGCCAAGCCAAGGCCCGACAAAAGCCCAAAGGCTGCCCCCAACTCCATCAACTCGCGAAATCGCCACGGCACGGGGTCGACCGGCACCCCAAGGGCCGACAGCAAGATATCGGATACGAAAAAGATCGCACAGACAGCCTGCAACACGAAGACGACACCGAATAACCAAGACCTTTTCAGCATGCAGCGGCCCTGCGGGGCGCGTGATCAATCATCATCGTCATCCCCATCGCCGCTGTCATCGTCGTCATCGTCGTCATCATCGTCATCGTCGTCGTCATCGTCGTCACGATCATCGTCATCGTCATCGCGATCATCATCATGATCATCGGCGTCACGAATATCGGGGATGCGGGGGCGATCATCATCGTCGTCATCGTCGAAGATGAAATCACGCAAGATCGTGCCATTGCGGGGATCAAAGACCAGCTCACGACCTTGATCACCACGGCGGGCCAAGATCCGTACACGCCCCAGCAAGGTGCGGCTGACCCTTTCGACATCGAAACCTTGCTGTTCCAATTGACGCACGACACCGCGCGTCACCCGATCATCCTGCGCCAACGCAGGCGTGCCCACGGCAATCGCAAAACCAGCCAACAAGCCAAACAACAGGCGGCGTCGGGAAAACATTCCTACCCTCACTTTCAACACGATCCCGCCGGTTGCGACACAACCGGCGGGAGGTTGCAACGATCAGACCAGCACATCATGGCGGGTGTGATCAATCATCATCGTCATCATCATCATCATCGTCGTCGTCGTGATCGTCGTCATCGTCGTCGTGATCATCGTCATCATCATATCCGCCGCGGTCATCATCATCATCGTCATCATCATCGTCGCGTCCACGACCGCGGTCGCGATCATCATCGTCATCATCCGAACGCCCATCGAAGAAGTCGCGCGCGCGTTGGCGGATCTCGACCCCGGTCCGATTGCGGTCGTCGGCATCCGCGACCTCTGTTTCGGTTTCCAGGATACGGCCCGTGGCCGCGTCATAGACGACTTCGAGCGTCTGACCGTTCACGGTCGCCTCGACCTTGATCTGGGAAAAGCCGCGCTGCACTTCGATAAAGTCAAAGCCGCGGGCTTGGTACTCGCTCACCAGCTGGTCGACCATGGATTGTGCAAAGCTTGGCCCCGCGGCCAACAGACCCGCAGCGGTGGATATCAAGATAACAGGTTTCATCACGCATACTCCTTTGGGATGAACCCGCGTGGCAACGTGCCACCCGGTCCCTCGAAAGGAGCGCATCCGACAGGTTCGGTGAATGGACTAACGGTTTAGCACCGCGGCCGTAAACCCATCGCGGACCCGCCTAAACCTCAGGTATAGAGCGCGCATGGCCTGGCCCGGCCGATTGGCCCTATTCAAGCCCCGGTCATATCCCAGCCAAGCGCACGGGCCACGGTGAAGATGTCCTTATCGCCCCGCCCGCACATATTCATGCAGATGATATGGTCGCGCGGCAGGGTCGGTGCGATCTTCGTGACATGGGCCAAGGCATGGCTGGGCTCGAGCGCGGGGATGATTCCCTCGGTCTCGCAGGAAAGCTGAAAGGCCTCCAATGCCTCGGTATCGGTGATCGAGACATATTGCGCCCGCCCGATATCATGCAGCCACGCATGTTCAGGCCCGATGCCGGGGTAATCGAGACCCGCCGAGATCGAATGCCCCTCGAGAATCTGGCCATCGTCATCTTGCAAAAGATAGGTACGGTTGCCGTGCAACACGCCCGGCCGACCACCGGTGAGGCTGGCGCAATGCTCCATCCGGTCGTCAACGCCGCGCCCCCCCGCCTCTACCCCGATGATCGCGACCTCTTTATCGTCCAGGAAAGGGTAGAAAAGCCCCATCGCGTTCGATCCGCCACCGATGGCGGCGATGATCGTATCAGGCAGGCGGCCCTCGGCCTCCATCATCTGTTCGCGGGTTTCCTTGCCGATGATCGACTGGAAAT
>JAQCLA010000197.1 GCA_027592105.1 Pseudomonadota bacterium
CGGGCCTTCGACGACCTTCATCGCCACGGCTTCCCCCGGAAGGAGATCGGCCAACCCACAACGTCGCAGCACCTCAGCATGCACGAACACATCTTCAGGGTTACCAAAGACATTGGCAAAACCAAAGCCTTTTGCTTTGTCGAACCACTTTACCCGCGCAGGCACAAAGGCCACACCCGGTGCCAGATCTTCGGTGGTATCGTAATCTTCCCCGTCAGGGCCCGCCGCGGCCGAGATGGCCAAGACTTCGCTGGCCTGCACTCCGCGTGGCGTCACCTGCACGCGCACCGTAATGCGCGCTTCCTCGGCAACCGATCCTTGCCCGAAGTTGCGCAGCACATTGGCATGCAGCAAAATATCGGGGCCGGGATCATCGGATACGATAAACCCGAACCCTTTGCCCACATCGAACCACTTGACGCGCCCCTCTACGACGAGTGGCTCTTCCAAAATTTCGTCTGCCATACTGGCCTATCCCGTAAATTGCCCATGATGGGCGGTGTCCCCTTGGTAACGTTTTGGTTACCAAAATCCACGGATACAAGTTAAAAATTCTTCATTATACCAACGTTTTGCATTTTCACGCATCGTGAAATCGCGAAAATGTCAACATTTACAAGGCAAAATTCAGCTTCACGGATTAAGCCGCTGGATCTGCCATTCCGCCGCAGGCGTCGCGCGCGACCAGCGAAAACGGTCATGCAGACGAAACGCACCATCGGCCCAAAATTCGATCTCAAGCGGCGTGATCCGAAACCCGCCCCAAAACGGCGGGCGCGGCGGGTTGGTGCCATATTGCGCCGTCACACGCGCCACATCAGCCAACAGGCTCGCCCGGCTGTCGAGTGGTTGCGACTGTTTCGATGCCCATGCGCCCAAACGGCTTTTGAGAGATCGCGAGGCGAAGTAATCATCCGCCGCCTGCCCATCCTCGCGGCTCACCAATCCGCGCACCCGCATCTGGCGTTGCTGCGTCTTGGAATGCAGAACGAAGGCCGCCTTGCCCGCCGCCGCAAGCTCGCCCCCCTTCACGCTGTCGTAATTGGTGAAAAAGACGAACGCCCCCTGCCCGCTGCCCAACTGTTCGATCTGCTTGAGCAGCACCATCCGCACATTCGGCATCCCATGGGCATCGACAGTGGCCAAGGCGATTGCATTGGGATCATTGGGTTCGGTCTGCGTCGCCGCTGCCAACCAGTCTTGTGCGATCACAAAAGGATCATCGCCAGCGAAAATACCTGTGCGCTCACTCATCGGCCCTGTCCTTTTCTGACCTTGTCCGTGTCCCAGCCTCATCAGCTAGCGCCCTGCACCCATGACAGCAAGTCCGCCTCTCTTGAAGCATCGCAGGCGATGGCTTACCAGAACCGCAAGGCACGATTGGCATATGGGGAAAACAATGGGTTTGATGACAGGCAAGCGCGGGCTCATCATGGGGCTGGCAAATGACAAATCCATCGCTTGGGGCATCGCGAAAGCGGTTGCCGCCGAAGGGGCGGAATTGGCCTTTTCCTATCAGGGCGACGCCCTTCTCAAGCGTGTGCAGCCTTTGGCTCAAAGTGTCGGCTCAAGCTTGATGATCCCGTGCGATGTCGGCGATGAAGCATCGCTGGACGCGCTGTTTGCGCGGCTTGAGCAAGAATGGGGCAGCCTTGATTTCGTGGTCCATGCGATAGGCTTTTCCGACAAGAACGAATTGCGCGGCCGTTATGTCGAAACATCGCCCGCCAATTTCGCCATGACGATGAACATCTCGGTCTATTCCTTCACCGCTGTATGCCAGCGCGCGGAAAAGATGATGCCCAATGGCGGTTCGCTTCTGACGCTGACCTATTACGGCGCCGAAAAGGTAATGCCGCATTATAATGTGATGGGGGTCGCCAAGGCCGCACTCGAAGCATCGGTGATGTACCTGGCCGAGGATCTGGGCCGCGACGGTATCCGCGTGAACGCCATCAGCGCGGGCACGATCAAGACGCTGGCGGCCTCGGGTATCGGCGATTTCCGCTACATCTTGAAATGGAACGAATACAACTCGCCGCTACGCCGCACCGTGACGCAAGATGAGGTCGGCCAATCGGCGCTGTACCTGTTGTCGGATATGTCGAGCGCGGTCACAGGCGAGGTATTGCATGTCGATGCGGGCTATCATGTGATCGGCATGAAGAACCCCGAAGCCCCCGATCTCAGCCTTGATAAAAAGGAAGACTAAGCCATGATCACGCCACTGCCGCATGAAAAAGGTTTTCACGTTTCCTGGGATCAGCTGCATCGTGATGCCCGCGCATTGGCGTGGCGGCTCGACAAGCGCGGCCCGGGGGTCGATGGCGCCTGGCGCGCAGTGGTCGCCATTACGCGCGGCGGCATGGCTCCTGCGATGATCGTGGCGCGCGAATTGGATATCCGCACTGTCGATACGATCAGCGTGAAATCCTACCATGCCGGCGGCGGCAAGGCCGACAAACAGCGCGAGGCGGAAGTGCTCAAAAGCCCCGATGCCGCAATCATGGGCAATGGCGAGGGTGTGCTGATCGTCGATGATCTGGTCGATACGGGCAAAACCCTCGAACTGGTCCGCCAGCTGTACCCAAAGGCGCATTTCGCAACGATCTATGCCAAGCCCAAGGGCGAACCGATGGTCGACACCTTCATCACAGGTGTCAGCCAAGATACCTGGATTTTCTTTCCATGGGATATGGCCCTCCAATATGTGGAGCCATATCGCGGCAAGGATTAAGCGCTGCGGAAATGCGCATGAGTTTTCGGATTGGCTGAATTTTCCTGTGAAACTTCAGCGCTTGGCGTTCAATGCATCGTGCAGGACATGGCGCACGACATCGCGCGGCACATCCGCCGCGACGAAGGCCTGTCCGATCCCATGCGCAAGGATGAAGCGCAATTGGCCATCGACCACTTTCTTGTCCTGGCCCATCAGCGCCAAAAGCCCGTCAGCATCCGGCAAATCACCCATGATATCAGAGAGATTCAGCTTCATCTTCATCTGACGCAAATGCGCCCTGACCCGGCTGGGTTCCTCTTGCGCGCAAAGCCCCAGCCGCGCGGAAAGTTCGAATGCCAGCGCGCAGCCGATCGCCACCCCCTCGCCATGCAAAAGCCGGTCGCCATAACCCGTCGCTGCCTCCAACGCATGGCCGAAGGTATGCCCCAAGTTAAGCAAGGCGCGATCACCCTGTTCGGTTTCATCACGCACGACGATATCGGCCTTCATCTGAACCGAACGGCGCACCGCCTCGGCGCGCAGTGCAGCGTCACCGGCGGCAAGTGCCGGGCCGTTTTGCTCCAGCCAATCGAAAAACGCGGCATCGCCCAAAAGCCCGTATTTGACCACCTCGCCATAGCCCGCCAGAAAATCGCGCGGGGCAAGCGTGCCCAAGACATCGATATCGGCCAAGACGAGGCTGGGTTGATGGAAGGCACCGACAAGGTTCTTGCCATGGGATGTGTTGATCCCGGTCTTGCCGCCGACCGAGCTATCGACTTGCGCCAAAAGCGACGTGGGGATCTGCACAAAACGCACCCCACGCCGCAAGATCGCCGCCGCAAATCCAACCAAATCACCGATCACCCCACCGCCAAACGCGATCACCACATCCCGACGTTCGACCTTTTCGGCCAAAAGCCATTCGACGGTTTGGATCAAGAAGGGCCAGCTTTTCGTGGCCTCGCCGGGTGGCAGGATCAATGCCTCGCTCGTGATGCCCGCTTGACGCAACCCATCTTGCAACGCATCCAGATGCAACCCAGCCACGTTGGTTTCGGTCACGATCCAGACCTTGGGCCTGCGCAAAAGCGGTGCGATCTCGCCGCCTGCATCCGCGAGCAATCCCGCACTGATGCGCACATCATAGGCGCGATCGCCAAGCGCCACATGCACTGTCTGCATCATCTCTGATACCCTTCTATCGCGCCTGCATCCGCAAGGGCTGCCAAAACATGCGCTGTCGTCTCTTCCACAGACCATTCCGGCGCGACCAGCACATGATGAGGGGCCAAGGCATAGATCGGTGCGCGCTGTTCATAAAGTGCCGCCAGGCTGGCGCGCGGATCGGCTGTGCGCAGCAAGGGCCGCGTGTTCTTGTGGCGCACCCTTTGCCACAACAGATCCAGATCCGCCTTCAGCCAAAGCACTACCGCCTGATCCACGAGTAGATCGCGATTGGCCTGCGACATCCACGCCCCGCCACCCGTCGACAAGATACATGGCGGCCCCGCCAAGAGCCGCGCGATGACCGCACTTTCCTTTTCGCGAAAGAAGGGCTCGCCAAAGCGGGCAAAGATCTCGGCGATCGATAGCTGGGCCGAAGCCTCGATCTCGGCATCCGAGTCGCGGATCTCTGCATTAAGCTGCGCCGCCAAAACCCGGCCAACGGCGGTCTTGCCCGCCCCCATCATGCCAACCAACACAACGCTGCGCACCAGACGGCCCGCGGGCGTTTCACGCATATTTGTGGTCGTTTCGGTCATGGTTGCTAAAAAATTCTTCCGTGAGTGGCGCAATTTCGTCCGGCATGGCTTATAAGGAAATCGAAACGGCGGCAAACGCCGATCCGCGAGCTTTCGGTGAAAGGTGCGCGGGCCAACGACAAGGCAAAGGCGAAGAGCATGTGGCGCGTGATCAGATTGCTTCTGGTGATCATCCTTTTGGGGGTGCTTGGTTTGATCGGCTATTCCTATTCCGGTTATCTGGTCCCGGCGCAGCAAAACATCACGGCCCCGGTGGACCTCGATGTCGATTAAGCATGCGCTGATCGGCTTTGGTTGCGCGCTTTTGCTGGCGGCCCCTTCGCAGGCTCAGAATGCAGCCAGCGACAATCAGGCCGCACCGATCTTGCCGGACATCCCCAGCATCGCGGCACCGGATTGGCTGTCCGATACGGTCACCCGCCCGCATGGCAATATCGCAACGACGATCGTCGCCCCCAGCATCAGCGTGATGCCGCTTGGCGCGCTTTCGCTGACCGCGGTGGGGCTTTTGCCGCCCTCCATCACCGGGCTGCCACCAGACCTA
>JAQCLA010000198.1 GCA_027592105.1 Pseudomonadota bacterium
TTGTCTCGCTGATCTTCGGGCTCAGCCAAGGGGGCATCGTGCCTGCCTATGCGATCATCGTGCGCGAATATCTGCCCGCCCGCGAGGCAGGGGCAAAGGTGGGCTTCGTCATCATGGCCACGATTCTCGGCATGGCACTTGGCGGCTGGCTGTCGGGGCTGATCTATGACCTCACCGGCTCCTACCGCTGGGCCTTTATCAATGGCATCGGCTTCAATGCGCTGAATGTGGCGATCATGCTTTTCATCATCGCAAGATCACGCCCACGCAGACCCGCGGCATTGCCTGCCTGACCCGCATTTAGGTGAACGCCCCCCATCTTTGCTTCCCAAATACTCCGGGGGGAGCGGCCAAGGGCCGTCGGGGGGCAGAGCCCCCCGCAAACTCAAGAAACGGGGCAGAGCCCCCCGTCTTGTTCACCAATGCGGCGGCTTTTGATCAGCCAAGGGCACGCTGCCCCCTGCCGCATATTCGCGCTCTGCCTCGCGTGCCATGATCATCTCGACGCGGCGGGTCAGCCGGGCGATTTCGCTGTCTTGGCGCGCAACGACCTCCGACAGATCATCGACAATCCGCGCCAAATGGGCGATGCGTTCTTCATAGGCGGTCATATCGGTCATCTGGCCTCACTTTGCCGCTACTGCGGCGCTTCGGTCTTTCTTCTACAGCTTGCCCGCGTCGCGCACACCCCCCGCCTGCGGCTTGCCGATTGCGCCCCCCTCCGCTAGACGGGGCGCGACCCCGAGCGCAGGGATATGCCACCCATGGCCAAAGACCGTAAACAGCCCCGCCCCAAGGCCGAGACGCCCAAAGGCTTTCGCGATTATTTCGGCGCCGAGGTGCTGGAACGCCAGCAGATGCTCGATGCCATCGCGCGTGTCTATCACGCCCATGGTTTCGATCCGCTGGAGACCGCCGCCGTCGAAACCGTCGAGGCTTTGGGCAAGTTCCTTCCCGATGTCGACCGGCCCAATGCCGGTGTCTTCGCCTGGCAGGAGGAGGAGGGCGAGGGCGGAAATTGGCTGGCGCTCCGCTATGACATGACCGCACCCTTGGCGCGTGTCGCGGCCCAGTTCCGCAACGATCTGCCCAGCCCCTATCGCCGCTACGCCATGGGCCCTGTTTGGCGCAATGAAAAGCCGGGGCCGGGGCGGTTTCGGCAATTCTATCAATGCGATGCCGACACCGTGGGTGCGGCCAGCGTTGCCGCCGATGCTGAGATCTGCGGCATGCTCGCCGACGCGCTCGAGGCGGTGGGGATCGAGCGGGGCGACTACATCGTGCGGATCAACAACCGCAAGGTGCTGAACGGCGTGCTGGAAGTGGCCGGGTTGTCGGGCGACGACAAGGAAGAGGCGCGCGGCATCGTCCTGCGCGCCATCGACAAGCTCGATCGCTTGGGCGAGGACGGCGTGCGCGCCCTTTTGGGTGCGGGCCGCAAGGATGAGAGCGGCGATTTCACCCAAGGTGCAGGGTTGGGTGTGGCACAAGCCGATGTGATCATGGGTTTCATGGCCGCCCGTCGCGACAGTGCCGCCGAGACCGTGGCGCGGCTATCGGAATTGGTTGCGGCCTCGCAGATCGGTCAAGAAGGCGTGGGTGAGCTTGAAACCATCGCCGATCTTCTGGCTGCCCAAGGCTATGGCCCCGACCGCATCGTGATCGACCCATCCGTCGTGCGGGGCTTGGGCTATTACACCGGCCCGGTCTACGAGGCCGAGCTGACCTTCGAGATACCCGATGAAAAAGGCCGTCCGCGCCAATTCGGCTCGGTCGCCGGTGGTGGGCGCTACGATGATCTGGTCAAGCGCTTCACCGGGCAGGAGGTGCCCGCCACGGGTATCTCGATCGGTGTCGACCGGCTCTTGGCGGCACTGCGCGCCAAGGGGCGGCTGTCGGGCGAGAACCAAGGGCCGGTGATTGTCACCGTGATGGACCGCGACCGCATGGCCGATTACCAGCGCATGGCGGCCATCCTGCGTGCCGCTGGCATCCGGGCCGAGGTGTACTTGGGTAATCCCAAGAATTTCGGCAACCAGCTCAAATACGCCGACAAGCGGCAATCACCCATCGCCATCATCCAAGGCGAGGATGAGGCCGCGCGCGGCGTGGTGCAGATAAAAGATCTGATCCTTGGCGCGAAATTGGCCGAGGAGGCGACGCTGGAAGAATGGAAATCCCAGCCCGCGCAAATCGAGGTGGCGCTCGATGATCTCGTGGCCCAGACCCAAGTCATTCTGGATCGCCACAGGTGAACGACAAATCCGCCCTTCGGGCCGAAGCGGCACGGCTTCAGGCCATCTTCATCGCGGCGGGCGCCACCCCTGTCGAGGCGGATCTGTTGCTGCCTGCCGAAACGCTGCTTGACCTTTACGGCGAGGATATTCGCGCGCGCGCCTATGTGACCCATGACCCGGATCGCGGTGAATTGATGCTGCGCCCCGATTTCACCGTGCCCGTGGTGCAGATGCATATGCAGGGCGGCGCTGATCCCGCGCGTTACAGCTATATGGGCGAGGTGTTTCGTACCCAGGCGGCGGGCTCGGGGCGGCCCAGCGAATATCTACAGCTGGGCTATGAGGTCTTTGATCGTGCCGATCCGACACGCGCCGATGCCGAGGTTTTCGCGTTGTTTGCCAAGGCTTTGCAGCCGCTTCCCCTGCGGGCGGTGACCGGGGATATCGGCATTCTGACGGCAGCGATCGACACGCTGCGCACATCGGATGCGCGCAAGGCCGCGCTGCGCCGTCACATCTGGCGTCCGCGCCGCTTTCGGGCCTTGCTTGATCGTTTCACCGGCCAACAGCCGCCCCCGCCCACGCGCGCGGCACTGATCGCTGCGCTGAATGAAAAGGGTGCCGCCGGGCTTTTGGCAGGGGCCGCTCCCGAAATCGGCCTGCGCAGCATGGCCGAGGTGGGCCAGCGCCTCGATGCGCTGGTCGCTGATGCCGCCACGCCGCCCATTCCCGCCGCGCAGGCCGAGGTGCTGGGCAGTGTCTTGGCGCTCAAGGCCATGTTGCCCGATGCGCTTGAACATCTGCGCGATATTTGTGTCGATTTGCCCGGCTTGACCGCAGCTGTCGATCGGCTTGAGGCCCGCATGGCGGCCCTGTCGGCCGCGGGCGTCGATGTCGCCACCCTTCCTTTCGAGGCGAATTTCGGACGCACGACAATGGAATATTACGACGGCTTCGTCTTTGGCTTTTGGTCGGCCACGCGCGCCGATCTTCCGCCTGTTGCCTCGGGTGGGCGCTATGACGCGCTGACGCGGATCTTGGGCAATGGGCGCGCGATCCCGGCGGTGGGCGGCGTGATCCGACCCGAATTGGTCACTCAGTTGACCGCAGGCGGTGCGCCATGACGATCCGGCTGGGTGTGCCCTCCAAGGGGCGGCTGATGGAGAAAACATTTGGCTGGTTCGCCGATCGCGGGGTCGAGATGCGGCGCACCGGGTCGGACCGCGAATATGCCGCCGCCGTCGATGGTGTGGATGTGGAGTTGATGCTGCTTTCAGCGGGTGAGATCCCACGCGAATTGGCGGCGGGGCGCATCCATCTGGGGGTGACAGGCTCGGATCTTGTGCAAGAACGTATCCCCGCTTGGGATCAGGCGGTCGAGGTGGTGGCCGCGATGGGCTTTGGCCATGCCGATCTGGTGATCGCTGTGCCCGCCTGTTGGATCGATGTGACCAGCCTTGATGATCTTGATGCGGTGGCGGCCGCGTTTCGGCGCAAGCATGGGTTTCGCCTGCGCATCGCCACGAAATACCACCGCCTTGTGCGCGAGTTTCTGCGCGAGGTGGGCGTTGCCGATTACCAGCTGGTCGACAGCCAAGGTGCGACCGAAGGCACGGTCGCGCATGGCACCGCCGAGGCGATTGCCGATATCACCTCGACCGGGGAGACATTGCGCGCCAATCACCTGCGTATCTTGGAAGATGGCTTGATCCACCGCTCGGAGGCGACGCTGTTTCGCGCGCGCGGTGCGGAGTGGGGTGGCGCGGAGAAGGCAGCACTTGCCGATCTGGTGGCCCTGATCGGCACGGCGTAAAGCGGCCGCTACAGGACACCGATTTCAGCCAGCGCGTTTTGCAGCGCCTGCGGGAGCGCCTCTTCGGCCTCGCGCCCTTGGGGCAGATCGCGCGGTGCATCTTCGGGGGCGAGGTAACGCCAGCCTTGAAAGGGGCGCTTGGCGGTCGGGGCCACGCGGATCACGGTCGGGTCAAGCACGATGCCGCAGCGCGCGATGCCATCGCCGCGATCCACGGCATCAAGCCGCAAGATCGGTTGGCGACATAGCACCAGCCCTTTGAACACCCAGTAAAGCGCGCCGCCATTCAGCACCTCGTCGGCGCGTTTGGGCCACATGCGGGTGACATGACGCGGCAAGCCGTCAGGCCCCTTGGCGCGCGCGCTGGCCTGCCAATCGGTCAGGTCTTCGACCCGCTCTGCGCCGACGCAAAGCTTGATCAGATGAATTGTCCCCGACTTACCCACAGAATGCTCCACAGAATCTTGAATTTCTACCGCATATCGTAGGGCGTTCACGCGCCGCTGCAATCTGTTGATCGTAGCGACCTGTCGCGCTATGTTGTTTGTCTTCCCAAAGGAGCCCTGCAAATGACCCGTTTCGCTGCCCCCATCGCTGAGCAAATCTGGGATATGAAATATCGCCTCAAGCAAGGCGACGGCACGCCGATCGACGGCTCGGTCGAAGATACATGGCGGCGCATCGCGCGCGCCTTGGCCGATGTCGAAGAGGATAAGGCCGGGTGGGAAGACCGCTTTTACGGCGCGCTTGAGGATTTCAAATACCTGCCTGCGGGCAGGATCGTGGCAGGTGCCGGCACGGGGCGGTCGGTGACGCTGTTCAATTGCTTCGTCATGGGCACCGTGCCCGACAGCATGGGCGGCATCTTCGACAATCTGAAAGAGGCCGCGCTGACCATGCAGCAGGGCGGCGGCATCGGTTATGATTTCTCGACCATCCGCCCCAAGGGGGCCGAGGTGCTGGGCGTGGCCGCCGA
>JAQCLA010000199.1 GCA_027592105.1 Pseudomonadota bacterium
TGGCGTGCCGCGACGCGCATAAGCGCGCCATGCCGGGGCGGATTGTTGGGGTGTCGATCGACAGCCACGGTCACAAGGCTTACCGGCTGTCATTGCAAACGCGCGAGCAGCATATCCGGCGCGAGAAAGCCACCTCGAACGTTTGCACGGCGCAGGCGCTTTTGGCGGTGATGGCGAGTTTTTATGCGGTGTTTCATGGGCCGGAGGGGCTGAACGCGATAGCCCAGGCGGTGCATTTGAAGGCGGCGCGGCTGGCCGCAAGCCTGCGCGCGGGCGGATATGTGCCCGAGGAGGCGGCGTTTTTCGACACGCTGACGCTGTCCGTGGGTGATCGGCAAAGCCGGATCATGGCCGCCGCCGTGGCGCGGGGGGTCAACCTGCGCGATGTGGGGCGTGACCGGATCGGGATTTCGGTGGATGAAACCACGACCGAGGCGCATCTGGCCGCCGTTTGCGCGGCTTTTGATGTGGCGCTGGTGGCCCCTGTTACAGCACCCGCGATCCCCGAGGCGATGCTGCGCACGACGCCTTACCTGACCCATCCGATCTTTCACATGAACCGGGCCGAGTCGGAGATGATGCGCTACATGCGCCGCCTGTCCGACCGCGATCTGGCGCTCGACCGGGCGATGATCCCACTTGGGTCATGCACGATGAAACTTAACGCCGCCGTCGAGATGATGCCGGTCACTTGGCCCGCGTTCAATTCCATCCACCCCTTCGCACCCGCCGATCAGGCGCAAGGCTATGCTGAAATGCTGGCTGATCTGTCGGAGAAGCTTTGCGAGATCACGGGCTACGACGCCATGTCGATGCAGCCCAATTCCGGCGCGCAGGGCGAATATGCGGGGCTGTTGACCATCGCGGCCTATCACGCGGCGCGCGGGGAAGGGCACAGGCGCATCTGCCTGATCCCGGTGTCGGCCCATGGCACCAACCCGGCCTCTGCCCAGATGTGCGGGATGGAGGTTGTCGTGGTCAGAGCGGCCGAGAATGGCGATGTCGACCTTGAGGATTTCCGCGCCAAGGCGGAGGCAGCGGGTGATCATCTGGCGGCCTGCATGATCACCTACCCCTCGACCCATGGCGTGTTCGAGGAGACCGTGCGCGAGGTCTGCGCGATCACCCATGAATTCGGCGGGCAGGTTTATCTCGATGGTGCGAATTTGAACGCCATGGTGGGGCTGGCGCGGCCCGGCGATGTCGGCGCTGATGTCAGCCATCTCAACCTGCATAAAACCTTTTGCATCCCGCATGGCGGTGGTGGCCCCGGCATGGGGCCGATCGGGGTCAAGGCGCATCTGGCGCCCTATCTGCCGGGTCATCCCGAAACCGGGGGGGCGACCGGCCCGGTGTCGGGCGCGCCTTATGGTTCGGCCTCGATCCTGCCGATTTCCTACGCCTATGTGCGGCTGATGGGCGGCGAGGGGATCACGCGGGCGACCAAGGTGGCGATCCTAAATGCCAACTATATCGCCAAGCGGCTGGAGGGGGCTTTCCCGGTGCTGTTCAAGGGTGCGCGCGGTCGGGTGGCGCATGAATGCATCCTTGATACGCGCCCCTTTGCCGATGCGGGGGTGACGGTCGACGATATCGCCAAACGCCTGATGGATTGCGGCTTTCACGCGCCGACGATGAGCTGGCCCGTGGCTGGAACCTTGATGGTGGAGCCGACCGAATCGGAAACCCAAGCCGAGATCGATCGTTTTTGCGAGGCGATGCTAGCCATCCGCGCAGAGATTGCCGAGGTGGAAGCAGGGCGCATGCCCATCGCGGCAAGCCCGCTTCGCAATGCGCCTCATACGATGGAGGATCTGATCCGCGATTGGGACAGGCCCTATAGCCGCGAACAGGGCTGCTTCCCGCCCGGCGCCTTCCGCGTCGATAAATATTGGCCGCCCGTCAACCGCGTCGACAATGTGCATGGCGACAGGCATCTGATTTGCACCTGCCCGCCGTTGGAGACCGATCTGGACGCGGCCGAGTAACGGCAAGCGCGTGATTGATCAGCCCTCGGGCTGGTCGATCACCGCGCGTACAAGGGCCAGCGCCTCGGGGCTGTCCCAATGGGCATCGCCGCGGAGCCGGGCAATCTCTTGCCCCTCGCGGTTCAAGATCACCGTGATGGGTAGGCCGAATACCCCCATCTCGCGCGCGATCTGTTGGTTGATGTCGCGGTATTGCTGCAGGTCGGTCACGCCGATTTCTTCGAAGAAGCGGCGGATGGCTTGCGGCGGGTTGCGCCCGGTGGCGAGCGTCACGACGGTGAAATCCTCACTGCCCAAAGCCGTTTGCAGGTTTTGCAGCGAGGGCATTTCCTCGCGGCAGGGCGCGCACCATGTGGCCCAGAAATTCAACACCACGATCTGGCCCGCGTAATCGGCAAGCGACCCCTCGCTTTCGTCAACGCGCAAGAAAGGCAGGCTGGAGGCCGCGACAGGTGCGTCATGGATCACAAGCCCGCGCATCTCACCCGCGAGATAGCTTGAAAGATCCTGCGCCGCGGCAGTATTTGCACCCAAGCCTGCGGCAAGGTAGAGCAAGACAGATCGCATCAGACGCTTCATCACGCATTCCTCCAAGGGCCGATACCCATGACCGAGACCAAGACCAACGCCATGTGGGGCGGCCGCTTTGCCGCTGGCCCAGACGCGATCATGGAGGCGATCAATGCCTCGATCGGGTTCGACCAACGATTGGCCACACAGGATATCGAAGGCTCCCGCGCCCACGCGGCGATGTTGGCGGCCACGGGTATCGTGAGTGATAGCGATGTGTACGCGATCCGGAAAGGGCTGCTCACGGTCTTGTCAGAGATCGAGGCGGGGCAGTTCCAGTTTTCGACGGCGCTTGAAGATATCCATATGAATGTCGAGGCGCGGCTGAAAGAGATCATTGGCGAACCGGCCGGTCGGCTACACACCGCGCGCTCGCGCAATGATCAGGTGGCGACCGATTTCCGGCTATGGGTCCGCGCGCAATGCGACGCGGCCATCGCAGGGCTTGAGGCGCTGATGCGCGCGCTGCTCGCACAGGCCGAGGCGGGCGCCGATTGGGTCATGCCGGGATTTACCCATCTGCAGACCGCCCAGCCCGTGACATGGGGCCATCACATGATGGCCTATGTCGAGATGCTGGCGCGCGACCGGGGTCGTTTTGTCGATGCGCGCGCGCGGATGAACGAATCCCCCCTTGGGGCGGCGGCCTTGGCGGGCACATCCTTTCCCATCGACCGACATATGACGGCCAGCGCCTTAGGTTTTGACCGGCCCATGGCCAACTCGCTCGATGCGGTATCGGACCGCGATTTCGCGCTGGAGTTTTTGGCGGCGGCGTCCATCTGCGCGATGCATCTGTCGCGCTTTGCCGAGGAATTGGTGATTTGGTCCTCGGCCCAGTTCCGCTTCGTGCGGCTGTCGGATCGTTTTACCACCGGCTCCTCCATCATGCCGCAGAAGAAAAACCCCGATGCGGCCGAGTTGATCCGCGCCAAGATCGGGCGCATTTTCGGGGCCAATGTCGCGTTGATGATGGTGATGAAGGGTCTGCCGCTGGCCTATTCCAAGGATATGCAGGAAGACAAGGAACAGGTCTTTGATGCCGCCGACAACCTGATGCTGACCTTGGCCGCGATGGATGGCATGGTGCGCGACATGACCGCCAATCGCGAGGCGCTGGAACGCGCCGCAGGCTCGGGCTTTTCCACCGCCACCGATCTGGCCGATTGGCTGGTGCGGGTCTTGGGCTTGCCGTTCCGCGATGCCCATCATGTTACCGGAAGCCTCGTGGCGATGGCCGAAGGCGCGGGTGTCGATCTGCCTGATTTGACGCTGGCGCAGATGCAAAGCGTGCATGCCGGCATCACCCAAGATGTCTTTGCCGTGCTGGGCGTTCATAATTCGGTTGCCTCGCGCATGTCCTATGGCGGCACGGCCCCCGCGCAGGTGCGCGCCCAGATTGCCCGTTGGAAGGAGATGCTTGCATGAGCCATACCCGGATTTGGCTATCTGCCGCGCTTTTGGCGGTGCTGGCCGCCTGTGGGGCCGATGGCATTCCCGAGCGGCCCGAACCAAGGAGTGCCAGCGGCATCACCATCGCGGTCGATGCCAGCGCGGGGATTTCCAGCGGAAATTGAGGATCGCCACCTTCCCCGTTGAACAGTATCGCATTCGGCCCTAACCTCGCCGTTCAAGTGTTGCTTTGTCTCCAGACATCAAGGCGTTTTCATGGATAAGATCCCAATGACCCCCGGCGGCTACAAAGCCGTCAACGAGGAGCTGAAGCACCTCAAGAGCGTCGAGCGTCCGGCCATCATTCAGGCCATCGCAGAGGCGCGCGCGCATGGCGATCTGTCCGAGAATGCCGAGTATCATTCCGCCAAGGAAAAACAGTCGTTCATCGAGGGCCGGATCAAGGAACTCGAAGGGTTGATCGGGCGTGCCAATGTGATCGACCCCAAGACGCTGTCCGGCCCGGTCAAGTTCGGCGCGACCGTTGTGCTGGTCGACGAGGATGATGTCGAAAAGACCTTTCAGATCGTGGGCGAATTCGAGGCGAATATCGAAAAGGGCCTGCTCAACATCGGCTCTCCCTTGGCGCGTGCCTTGATCGGCAAAGACGAGGGCGATAGCGTCGAGGTCAAGACGCCGGGCGGTGACAAGGATTACGAAATCGTTTCGGTCACCTATATCTGAGCGACGCCCCCCTATGGTGGATTGTGTTTGGCCGGATGCGTGACGACGAAAAACCTCGGTTCCTTGATACGGGTCTTGAAGCCCGGGAAACGTCTATGGCGCGGATAACTGGCATCGAAATTGTTGCAGGCCTATTGACCCTCGTCTGGCTTGTGGTGGCGGTGATCTTTGGCCGCGGTGATCTGACGGTGGGCGCGGGCCTTGCGTCGGGGCTGGTCGCGGTCGTGTTTCTGGCGATGCCTGTCGTGTTGATTTGGGTCGTGGCGCGCACTGTCAGGGCGATACGCATCCTGCGCGCCGAGGCCGCA
>JAQCLA010000200.1 GCA_027592105.1 Pseudomonadota bacterium
CAATGACGAAGGTTTAGGCGCCCTGCCAGCGCCGCAAAAGCCAATACCATTGATCGGGATCGGCCAAGATGCGGGCCGATAGGCTATCGTTGAAGGCCTGCGTCATCGCCACCGGATCGCCATGGGCGATGGGGTCTTCGAAAACGACGTTGAAATGATCGCCATCGTCGCTGCGGATGCCATAGGCGGGCACCATCAGCAGATCGTATTTCAGCGCAAGCTGGGCCGCCGCAAGCGAGGTCAACGCCGGACGCCCAAGGAAGGGCAGGCGCACACCCTCGGTGTATTTCTCATCGAGCAAGATCGCCATGAAGCCACCCGCGCGCAGGTGCCGCACCAGTGCGGTTGTTCCGATGCGGCCCGTCTCCAAGATCGGTTTGCCCCCTGCCTCGATCCCGGCCAAGAGGCGGCGTTGATAATGGGGGTTGGTTTGCGGCTTATAAACCGCGCCGGTTTCCATGCCGCGGGCCTTGAGCACGGCGCGCACGGCCTCCCATTGGCCGAAATGGCCCGAGACGATCAATGCGCCCTTGCCCGCGGCACGCGCGGCCTCTAGGGCGGCGATGCCCGGGCCTGAGACGGTGAACGCCTCTTGGCGGCTTTGGAATTCTGCGCAGTGATAGATTTCGAACAATGTCTGGCCCATCCGCCGCCCCATGGCGCGGGCAAGCCGCGCGCGCGCGGCCTTGGGCATGTCGGGAAAGATATGGGTGATCTCACGGTCAAACCGCCGCCTTGCGATGGGAAACCAGCGCAAAACCCAGCCCACCGCCGCGCCAAGCGCGCGCGAACGCATCGCAAACCCCTGCCAGCGCGACCATGTCAGCGCCGAGAGCAGCGGGATGTAGCGCAGGTGGTTCCAAGTTGAGCGAATAGGGCGCGGGAGCATCTTGTCTAAATGGCCAGTCGCGCGGCCCTTGCCAAGGCAAAACGGCAAGCGATGGGTCGGGCGGCTTGCGCGGGGCGGTCGAGATGCGTATATGCCCCCCCAACAAGCACAAGAGATCACCCATGGCCAACCCGTTTCAGTTCCTCCAACAGACCCGCTCCGAGATCGCGAAAGTGGTCTGGCCGTCGCGCCGCGAGGTGTTGGTGACGACCGCGATGGTTTTTGTCTTGGCCGTGGTCTTTGCGATTTTCTTCTTCTTTGTGGATTGGCTGATCCGCAACGGTCTTGAGCTGATCTTGACCACCTTCGGCTAACCGCCAACCGCCTTTGGCTTTCCGGCCCTTGATTTTCCGGGGGTAGGGGGGTAAGCGGCAAGGCAATTCCCCGAAATGATGGCGTGCATCGAGTCGTGATGCACGCTGTTTCTTTTTCGGGCGCCCAGCTTGGGCATTGATGTGAAACGAAAATGCGGCGTGCCTTTGGGTGGCCGGGACAAGGAACGGGATCACGATGGCGAAACGGTGGTATTCGGTCAGCGTCCTTTCGAACTTCGAAAAGCGGATCGCGGAACAAATCCGTACGGCCGTGGCCGAAAAAGGTCTCGAAGAGGTGATCGAGGAAGTCCTCGTGCCTGAGGAGGATGTGATCGAGATCCGTCGCGGCAAGAAAGTCACCGTGCCGCGCCGCTTTATGCCCGGCTATGTGCTTGTGCGGATGGAAATGACGGATCAGGCGTATCACGCGATCAACTCGATCCCGCGCGTCACCGGCTTTCTGGGCCCGCAAGGCCGCCCGATGCCGATGCGCGACGAAGAGGTGAACTCGATCCTCAACCGCGTCGAAGAGGGTGAAGCCTCGCCGCGCTCCACGATCACCTTCGAGATCGGCGAAAAGGTCAAAGTGGCCGATGGCCCCTTCGAAGATTTCGACGGCATGGTCGAAGAAGTCGACGAAGAGCACCAGCGCCTCAAGGTGACGGTGTCGATTTTCGGCCGCGCAACGCCGGTCGAATTGGAATTCACGCAGGTCGCCAAGCAGGGCTGAGTGAATCCATTTGAAATGACGCCCGTTTCGCGTTAGGCGGCGGGCTTCTTCGGATCATGCGACGCGTGATCCGATTCACCGTGGGAGGCGCGGCGGTCGCGACCGTCAGACCGGACCACGTCCACAAAGGCCGCGGGGCGCGCCCCAAAGCTGTTGGTAAGAAGGAGTAGGCCAGATGGCCAAGAAGCTTATGGGCAAGATGAAGCTGCAAGTTAAGGCGGGGCAAGCGACGCCCTCCCCGCCTGTTGGCCCTGCATTGGGTCAGCGCGGCATCAACATCATGGAATTCTGCAAGGCGTTCAATGCCAAGACCGCAGATCTGGAACCGGGCGCGCCCTGCCCGACCGTGATTTCCTATTATCAGGACAAATCCTTCACGATGGAAATCAAGACGTCGCCCGCGTCTTATTACCTCAAGAAGGCTGCCGGCCTGAAGCCCGTTGGTAAGCGCAACCGCCCCAAGGGCGCGACCAAGCCGGGCCGCGAGACGATCGGAACGATCACGCTGGCGCAGCTGCGCGAAATCGCCGAGGCCAAGATGAAGGACCTCAGCGCGAATGACATCGAAGCGGCAATGCAGATCATCCTTGGCTCTGCCAAGACGATGGGCATCGAGGTAAAGGGGTAAGTCATGGGTAAGATTGCAAAACGTCTGCAGGCCGCCCGGACTGCCTTTGAAGGCAAGATGGATATCTCCGTCGAGGAGGCCGTTGCGCTGATCAAGGCCAACGCCGCTGCCAAATTCGATGAAACGCTCGAGATCGCGATGAACCTCGGCGTTGATCCCCGTCACGCCGACCAGATGGTCCGTGGCACGGTCAACCTGCCCAACGGCACCGGCAAGACGGTGCGCGTTGCGGTGTTCGCGCGCGGCGCCAAGGCCGATGAGGCCAAGACCGCCGGTGCGGATATCGTTGGTGCCGAGGACCTGATGGAATCCATCATGGGCGGCAAGATCGATTTCGATCGCTGCATCGCGACACCTGACATGATGCCGATCGTCGGCCGTTTGGGTAAGATCCTCGGGCCACGCAACCTGATGCCGAACCCCAAGATCGGCACTGTGACCATGGATGTCAAAGAGGCCGTCGAGGCGGCCAAAGGCGGCCAGGTTCAGTTCAAGGTCGAGAAAGCCGGCGTGATCCATGCCGGTATCGGCAAGGTCAGCTTTGATGAGGCCAAATTGGCCGAAAACGTCCGCGCCTTTGTCGACGCGGTCAGCAAAGCCAAGCCTGCTGGCGCCAAGGGTGCCTATCTCAAGCGCATCTCGCTCAGCTCGACCATGGGCCCGGGCGTGTCGATCAACCTCGACAGTGCGACTGGCAACTAAGCCTTACGACATGCGAATGTGAGGGAAGCGGGCAGCGATGCCCGCTTCTTTTTTGTTCAAACACACGGCATGCGACGCACCGCTAGTGCCTATTTGCCACAAAAATATCGGAATTCACTGTTCTTTGCCCACACGCGGTTGCGATAACTTCATAAGTTAAGCTTTTTGCTCTAAAGATGCATCTTATTGTTGATGGGGCAGTCATGAAGAATTCTATCGGTGCGATCCTCTTGGGCGGCGTTTTCATTGCTGGTGCCAGCGCGGCACAAGCAAACGGTGTCGGTGCGGGCGAGTTGGGCATTACGCCGCTCGTGGTTCCGGCCGAGCGCACGACGCAATTGGCCTTTCCTTCCGTGTTCGGTGTGGCCTCGGCCGTTGCGGCACCCGGTGGTAGCGGCTTTGCGGCGCTGAGCTATGTCAATCCGCGCGGTGGCGTGACGGGCAGCGACGGGGATGGCGACTTTTCATTCGGCTACACCGTCGGCAACCCGATTGATGGTGTCAGCGCCACGGTTGCCGTCAATATCCTCGGTCTCGACCCCCTCGGGGAAAGCGGCACCTTGTCGGTCAACTTCTCGCGCCTGCTGCGCGCAGGTGGCAATTCGGCGACTTTCGTTGGCTTGGCCGCTGGCAATTTGCTCGGCTGGGGTGATGCGGAAAACAATGACACCACCTACACGATCGCGGCCTCGCATCTTGTCGGGATCACCACCGCCGGCGGCGTCGAAATCCCGATGCAGGTCTCGGTCGGCTATGGCAATGAGTCGACCCTGTCCGACGACGGGCTTGGCGTCGCGGGTCCGGGCGCATTCATTGGTCTTGGTGTCGGTGTGACCGAAACCCTTTCCGCCAGTCTCTCGGCCACGCAAACACAACTCAACGTCGGCTTCTCGCTCAGCGTTCCGCAAGTGCCCGGCTTGGGCCTGTCGCTTGGTATGTTCGATGTCACTGACAACACGAGCCGCCAGCAAGTATCGCTTGGTGCGTCTTTCTCGTTCTGATTATTCAATGTCTCGCTGCCCGAAGGAGCAAAAAATGGCTATTCGTAAACCGCTCGCATTGATGGTCGCTGCGGCCATCGCACTCGCTGCACCCATGGCCCATGCCGGCAAAGATACTGTGCCGAGCTCTGCCACGGTGTTCAGCCCTGCCTTCACTGCTGTGCTGGCGTCTGCGTTCAGCGAAATTCGCGCTGGAACTGCAACCGCGGTGCTCAGTGCCGGTGGCGGTGGGACTGTCACGCTGTCGAGTGGCGCGGTCGTGACCGTGAATGCCGACAGCACCGTGACCGTGACCCTTACCAGTGGTGCAAGCACGACCTTCACCTCGGGTTTCATCGCGTCGTTCTTCTCGGCCTATCTCTGAGGTTGCGAAACTTTCGACAGGATAAACCGGCATCGGGGCTTGGCACCCGGGCCGAATGGGGCTAATCCACCCAGACGCAGAGAGCGGGCGATTCGTCGCTCGCTTTTTGTATTCGTCCGAGACGGTGGGTTGGGTGTGATCACCCGATAAATCCTGCCCGAGGCGGGATCAGACCGAATACCTTGGGCTCACTGTTGAGCGCCTGGTGGTCTTGGACCCGTTGCCGAACGGACCAAAACCGCCGGAGCGATCCGGTACCACTGAGCCGGGGGGTGACCCCCAAACTGGAGTAAACCTGTGGATAGAGCCCAGAAAGAGAAAGTGGTCGAGGAACTCG
>JAQCLA010000201.1 GCA_027592105.1 Pseudomonadota bacterium
CGGTGTATTGCTGGGTCTTGCCGGTATAGAGCGCGTCGATCAGATCGGCGAATTTCTCTTCGATGATCCGGCGGCGCACCTTGCGTGTGCGGGTCAATTCGCCATCATCGGCGTCCAATTCCTTGTGCAGCACCAAGAAGCGATGCACCTGGCAGCCCGACAGCATCGCATCACCCGAAAGGCTGCGATTGACCTCTTCGACATGGGTTTGGATCATGTCCAGAACCCGCGGATGCCCGGCCAATTCCTGATAAGAGGCATAGGCGATATTGTTGCGCTCGGCCCAGTTACCCACCGCCGTCAGATCGATGTTGATCAGCGCGGTGCACATGTCGCGGCCATTGCCGAAAACCACCGCCTCAAGGATGTTGGGGTAGAATTTCAGCTTGTTTTCAACGTATTTCGGCGCAAATAGCCGCCCGTCGGCCATCTTGCCCACATCCTTGGCCCGGTCGATGATGCGCAGATGCCCGGTGCCTTCCTCGATGAAGCCCGCGTCACCGGTGGCCACCCAACCTTCGCCATCCTTGGTCGAGGCGGTGCTTTCTGCATTCTTGTAGTATTCGACGAAAACGCCCGGAGAGCGGTAATAGACCTCGCCATTCTCGGCGATACGCAGCTCTACCCCCGGCGAGGGGATACCAACGGTATCGGGGCGCACCTCGTGATCGGGTTGTTGGGTGATGAAGACCGAAGCCTCGGTCTGGCCGTAAAGCTGTTTGAGGTTGATGCCCAAGGCCCGATAGAAATCGAAAATTTCCGGACCGATCGCCTCGCCCGCCGTATAACCCACGCGGATGCGGCTCATGCCCAGCGTGTTTTTCAGCGGCCCGATGACCAACAGACTGCCCAGCCAATAGCTCAACCGCTCGCCAAGACCCACGGGCTTGCCATCGAGCAGCTTGGGCCCAACCGCCTTGGCATGATCGAGAAAGCGGGCAAACAACGCGCGCTTGAACGGCCCCGCATCCTCCATCCGGATCATCACCGATGTCAAAAGCGTCTCGAACACGCGCGGTGGGGCAAAGAAATATGTCGGCCCGATCTCGCGCAGATCGGTCATCATCGTATCGGCCGACTCCGGGCAGTTCACGCAAAACCCGGTCCAATAGGCTTGGCCGATGGAAAAGATGAAATCGCCCACCCACGCCATCGGCAGATAGGCCAGCACCTCGTCATCGGCGCGCAGCCTGTCGAACTCGGATGAGGATTTGGACGTCATGATGATGTTGCGGTTCGACAAAACCACGCCCTTAGGCTTGCCGGTCGTGCCCGAGGTATAAAGCATCACGCAGGTCGAGGCGAAATCAAGCTCACCTTCGCGGGTGGCAAGCTCCCCCTCCAGACGCGGACGCGCGGCGCGGCCTTCGGCTTGCACATCGGCCAGCGCATGCAGCTTACTATGGTCGTATTTGCGCAAGCCCCGGCCATCGAGATAGATGATATGCTCGATCTGCGGCACGCGCTCTTGCAACTCGATGACCTTGTCGACCTGCTCTTGGTCGCCGCAGATCACGAAGCGGGCAAAGCAGTGTTCCAGCACATAGGCCATCTCTTCGGCCACCGCGTCTTGGTAGAGCGGCACGGGAACCGCGCCGACTTTTTGAGCGGCCACCATCGACCAATAAAGCGCGGGCCGGTTACGCCCGATCACCGCGACATGATCGCCGCGATCAACCCCAAGCGCCAACAAGCCAAAGGCAATGGCGTCGATCTGTTCGGCAACCTCGGCCCATGTCCAGCTTTGCCAAATGCCCAGCTCTTTTTCCCGATAGGCCGGTTTCGCGCCAAACTGCGCGACGTTGTGCGCCAGAAGTGCAGGCACGGATTGGGGAACATCCCGGGATGTATCGTTTTGCGCCAATGTCTTTCTCCCTTCGCCGGGCTTCCTCCCTCCCGGCGTCCACGTTGCGCCTATGCAGTTTGGGGCTGTTGCCCGCGCATACGTGACGTCCCAACGCTCACCACCAAATTTTACCCTAGTTTTTCCAAATTCTAACGAATTGTAACAATCGGATGCTGCCGCTTGACGGTTGGCCCCCGGATAGGCAGCGATGAACAGGGGGAGAGGCAGACAGGATATGCAGCACAGAAAAGGCACAGATCACCTGACGCGTGCGGGGCTGAACCTGATCCAACAGGCACTGTCGATCTATGATGCCGATCTGCGTCTGGCGGTGTGCAACCGACCCTTTCAAACAATGTTCGAGCTACCCGAGAATCTTGTAACCCAAGGTGCGCATTTCGAGGATACGATCCGCTATCTGGCCGAGCATGGCGAATATGGAGAGATCGCCGATATCGAGAGGTTCATCCGTATCCGCGTGGAACAGGCCCGCGCCTTTGAGCCCCATTACATGGAGCGCCGCCGCGCGAATGGCCGCACTATCAGCGTCGAGGGGTGCCCCCTGCCCGAAGGGGGCTGGGTCACGGTCTATACCGATATCACCGCCATCAAGCGGCAAGAAAAGCTCTTGCGCGCCCGGTCGGAGGAATTGTCGGACCAAGTGCTCGGCTATGCCGAGGAGGTGGGTCAGACGAACCGCGCGCTTGAGGCCACAATCGCCCAACTCGAAGAGGCCAAGGCCGAGCTGACCGAGATGGAGGCGCGCATTCGCCTGACCACCGAAATGACGCCCGCCCATATCGCCCGCGTCGACCGCGATGGCGTTTATACCTATACCAACCGGCGTCTGTCGTCGCTTTTGCCCGGACGGCAAAGCGATATCGTGGGCCTCAGCTTTGAGCAGGCCTTGGGCGATGACACGGCCACGCGGCTCCGGCCTCATCTGGCGCGCGCCTTGCGCGGCGAGGCAAGCGTGCTGGAATTCACCGAAAGCGAAAGCGGGCGGCGCATCAGAACCGCCTTTACCCCCGACAAGGTCACGCAGGGCGAGCCGATCAGCGGGGTTTACCTGCTGTCGACCGACCTGACCGAAGAGGCACAGGCGCGCGCCGCACTGGCGCAAACCCATAAGCGCGAAATGGCCGCACAGCTGACAAGCGGGCTGGCCCATGATTTCGCCAATCTGTTGACCATCATCCTTGGGCTTCAGGGGCGGCTTGAACGGCTGGCCCTGCCCGATGGCGCAAAAGAGCTGACCGGCGCGACGCGCGCGGCCGCACGGCGGGGCGGCGATCTGCTCAACAAGATCGCCCGCATCTCGGGGCCGCGCGAGACAAGCGAGACGCCAACGGTACTGGCCGATTTCCTCAGCGCCCTTGACCCGCTTGCCCGTGCGACACTGCCGTCTGAGATCATCTTGCGCATCGAGAACCAAGTGCCGCATCCAGCCCTTTTGCTGGATGCGGGCGCGCTGCAAGACAGCCTGTTGAACCTCGTGCTCAATGCCCGCGACGCCATTGGTGACAAAATCCCGGGCAAGATCACGATCCGCCTTTCAGCGGTGCAAGAGACATGGCTCGATATCGCTGTCAGCGACACTGGCCCGGGGTTCTCCCAATCGGCACGCGACCATGCGCTTGATCCGTTCTTCACCTCCAAGGGGGATGCCGGATCGGGGCTTGGGCTGACGATGGTCTATGACGCGGTCAAGCTTGCGGGTGGGCATGTCCGCCTCGAGAATGCCGCGCGCGGTGGGGCGGTGGTCACCTTGCGCCTGCCCCTGCGCCCGACAGAGGCCGAGGCCCGCCCGCGCCTTGTGCTCTTGGTCGAGGATACGCCCGATATCCGCGCCACGATTCGCGCCGATCTGACCGATCTGGGCCATCAGGTCTTGGAGGCCGCCAGCGCGGAAGAGGCATTGGCACTGGCCGATATTCCCGGCATCGATTGGGTCTTGTCCGATATCCGCCTTGGCCCCGCCGACGGTGTCGCGCTTTTGTCGCGGATCGCGGCCAAGCAACCTATGCTGCGGCTTGCACTGATGACCTCGCTGCCCAGTGGCGACCCGCTGCGCTGCGCCGGGGCGGCGCGCTGGCCGGTGCTAGCCAAGCCCATCGGCGCAGAGACGCTGCAAAGGCTGTTGATGCAGGAGCCCGCCGCATGACCGCGCCACTTATTGCGATCCTCGACGACGAGCCGCAAATCCGCGCGCTCTTGTCCGAAACCTTGACCGAGGCAGGATTTCGCACCGCAGCCTTTGCGCGCGCCACGGAGTTTGAGGCCGCGCTTGCGCGCACCACGCCCGATGTCTGCCTTGTCGATCTTGGCCTGCCCGACCGCGACGGGCTGGCACTGGTGCATCGGCTTGCCTTGGAATCGGGGGCCGCGATCATCATCATCTCGGGACGCGCACAGGTGCAAGACCGCGTCACCGGATTGGAACTGGGCGCGGATGACTACATCATCAAACCCTTCGACCCTGCCGAGGTGGTGGCCCGTATTCGCGCCCGGCTGCGCACGCCAAAATCGGCCGCGCAAGCCAATGCGACCGCGCGCTTCAACGGCTGGACCGCCCATTTCGAACGCTACCTGCTGACAGCCGACGATGGCCGCGAGGTCAGCTTTTCGCATGCCGAGGGAGAGGTGCTGCGCCTGTTTCTCGAAGCGCCCAAGCGCGTGATCTCGCGCCAACAAATGCAAGAAACCCTTGGCGGCGGCGCCGGTGAAAGTTTTGACAGAGCGATGGATGTGCGCATTTCACGGCTGCGGACGAAACTCGGCGAAGATCCCAAGAACCCACGCCTGATCAGGACGATCTACGGGGCAGGTTACATCTTCTTGGGCGATGTCAGCTGGAACTGAGCGCGCGATGAACCCATCGCGAAAAGCTGATCATGCTCCGACGATGCACCAAAACCCCAAGTGAAGCGCCTCCCGAAGCCCGCTCATCGGCAAACAAAGGGCTGGCCACGGGTCGGTCGTGTTGGCGGAGGAGGTGTCCGCCTAACATTTATTCACTTAGATTATCATCAACAGCGTTTTGCTACATCAAGCGCGGCACGTTTAGGGCTGAGAGCGGATATGCTCGGAGCGCAAAATACCGCGCTGGGCAAGC
>JAQCLA010000202.1 GCA_027592105.1 Pseudomonadota bacterium
CATCGATCATTTCAAACGGATCAACGACAGTTTCGGCCATCCCGTCGGGGACCGGGTGCTCAGCCTTGTGGCGCGACGGTTGCGTGCGCAATTGCGCGGCTCGGACCTGATCGCGCGTATCGGTGGCGAGGAATTCTTGGTCGCCTTGCCCGATAGCGACGGGGCGGTGGCGCTTGATTGTGCCGAAAGGCTGCGCGCCGCCATCGGCGAGACCGAGTTCATCCTGCGCGGCGATACCCCGCCCTTGTCGGTGACGATCAGCGTCGGCTTGGCGCTGTCGAAACCGGGCGGCGGGGACAGTGCACAAAGCTTGATCGATCAAGCCGATACCGCCCTTTACGGGGCGAAATCGCATGGTCGCGACAAGGTCACGCTCGCCCCACGCAGCGCGGCCTGAGGCAGGCGCAATCGGCTTAGCCGGGCGGCCGATGCCCACCCATGCGGCGCAAGGCGCGCGCAAACCGATCGGCCAAGGCGGCACGATCGGCTGCGGGCATTTGCGCGATCTGATCGAGCAAGGCATCATGGCTGACGGTCTGAAGCGTAACGGTCGCATCGCGCATCCGCGCAAGGGCCGCCGCACCAGCGGCGTGGTCAAAGGGTTCCGTGCGCAATGCTTCGCGCAAATCGTTCAAACCCTCGCCCAAGGCACGCCGCTCGGCGCGCACGGTTGCACGGTCGATGCGGGCGCCAAACCCCGCACGATCTTCGCGCGAAAGGGCCATCGCGAAAGGGCCAAGGCCCAAAGCGCGCAGGCGCGGATCATCACGCTCGCCCATCGGGCCGAAACCGATCACCGTGCCCGCGACAAGGCCCACGATGGCCAGATTGACCGCCAGCGACAGCGCCAGCGCGATCTTGAGGCCACGCCCCGGTTTCTTCGCTTGCTCAGACATCGCCCGCTTCCTCCCACAACAGCCCGACCTCGGGCAATGCGCCCAGATCGCCTGTCCACAGACCGATCTGCCCGCCCGACAGACCATCGACCAGATCAGGCGCGAGAATCCCCAAAGCCAGACCCGCAACACCGGCCAATGTCACCCCCGACAGACCGGGCCAACCACCCAGCGCGGCGTGGATTTCGGCCAACCAGCCCCGGCCCGCGCGCGGTTCAGGCGGTGCGGCGCGCAGCGTGGTTTGCACCATCGCCGCATCGGCCAGCACGCGCGCGCTGAGAGTTTCGGGAACGCGCACCGCCCCCCGCGCGCTTTGCAAAAGCTGATCGAGCTGCTCTTCGTCACGCTCAACTGTCATAGCCCAAGGCCTCCTTTTTGCCGGAAAGCGCGGCACTCAGCGCGCGCTTGCCACGGGCGGTCAGGCTTTCCACAGCCTCCACACCCAGATCCAGTATCATCGCGATCTCGGGGTTCGATAGCCCCTCGATATGGCGCAGCACGACCGCTTGGCGTTGCCGCTCGGGCAAAAGGGCCAAGGCCGCGTCCAAGGCCGCCATGCGGTCACCCGCGATCATCTGCGCCTCGACGCCAGGGCGCGTGTCGCTGTGGCGGTCGGCCTCATCGGTCAGCGCGCTTTGCCCTGACTTGCGCAACCAGTCGGTGCACAGATTGGCCACCACCCGGTAAAGCCATGTCGCAGGCGTGGCGGGGCCATCTTGCGCCCAATCGGCGGCGGCGCGCCAGAGCCGCAACATCGCCTCTTGCGCGATATCCTCGGCCTCGGCCCGGTCGCCCAAGACACGCGTCGCATGGCCAAGCGCGCGCGGCAAAAGCCGCGCGGTCAAGACCCGTGCCGCCCCCGGATCGCCATTGGCGAACAGGACCATCAAAGCCCCATCGCTGAGGGCCGCATATGTGGGCGCATCGCCGGACATGGATCAACCTAGCGCCGTTGGACGCCAAGGGGAATGCGCGGCGCATCCGTTGCGCCGCGCCCCGATCACTTAGCCGCGCCAAAAGCCATGGCCGCCGCGCCGGGTGCCATCTTCATCGCCACCGCGCCGCCCCATGCCGCCGCGCGCCTGTTCAAGCTCTTCAGTGCTGAGGCTGCCATTACCATCGGCATCGAGACGTTCGAACATGCGCGCCATGCGGGTCTCACGCCGGCCCTCTTGCATCAACGCCAACTCATCTGTGCTGAGCATGCCATCGCCATTGGCATCGGCGCGCGTCAGCATGCGGTCGATATTTCCAGCTGTGCGGAGCGTGGCGGCGGCGATCAACTCATCACGGCTGAGATTGCCATCGCCATTGGTATCGGCATTGGCAAACATCGCGGCGGGGCCTGCTTGCATTTCTTCCAAGGTGATCGCGCCATCGCCGTTTTGATCCATCTGCGAGAAATCCATCGCACCGCGCTTGGGCTGGTCGGCAGAGGCGGGCAGCGCAAGTGCCAGCGGGATGAGAAGCGCCAAAGTGCCTGTCTTGAGCGTGAACATGTGCAAATCTCCTGTGTGCATCGTGTCTATGAAGCTTTCACGCGGATGCGGCACATTTCCGTCGCAGTTTTTTTGCACCCCGCGACACGTGCGCACTGGACCTCGCGGGCCGCGCGCCGCATCTAAGGTGCATGCAAGACACAGATACCGATCCCGCGTTGCGCCCCGAATTCCTGCCCGGCCCGCCTGAGCGGCCAGCCCTGCCCGCCATTGCCAAGGGCATGCGCGGGCGCTGCCCCAGCTGTGGTGAGGGCGCGTTGTTCACGGGCTACCTCAAGCTTGCGCCGCGGTGTGCGCATTGTGACGAGGATCTCAGCCATGCGCGCGCCGATGATGGGCCGGCCTACCTCTCGATCCTGTTGACAGCCAAGGTGATGGGGACACTGCAACTGTTCACCTATGATCTGTTTCGGCCCGAGCCTTGGGTCATGGCGGTCAGCTTTTCGCTGGGCGTGGTGGCGATGGCCTTGTTCTTGTTGCCGCGCTTCAAAGGGCTGATCGTCGGCGTGCAATGGGCCAAGCGGATGCACGGGTTTTGATCGACAAAAGCGCCATCCGCGATGCGGCCACGGTGATCGTGCTCCGCGATGCGGCGACACGGCCGCGCGTCTTGATGGGCCAGCGCGGCAAGGATGCAGCGTTTCTGCCGTCGAAATTCGTCTTTCCCGGCGGCGCGGTCGATGCGGTGGATTACACCATCCCCCTCGCCGCCCCCCCGCGCCCGGATTGCGCAGCGGCGCTTGCGCGCGACAGCGATCTTGATCCAGCCGCGCTGATCGCGGCGGCAACGCGGGAATTATGGGAAGAAACCGGCCTTTTGGTCGGCGCACCCGATCCGCGCGCGCCCCAGATGCAAGCGCCGCAAGGCTGGCGCGGCTATATCGCGACAGGGCATTTACCTGATGGGGAAACCACCCGCTTCTTGTTTCGTGCGATCACGCCCCCCGGTCGCCCCCGCCGGTTTGATGCGCGGTTTTTCCTGATCGACGCGGGCGCGCTGCGCAATGATCCCGATGATCTCAGCCGGGCCGAAGATGAATTGGGTCATCTGCATTGGGTCGCACTCGACACTGTGCGCGGGCTTGATATGCCCTTCATCACCGAGGTGGTCCTGGCCGAATTGGCCGCTCATCTCGATGGGCGCGCAGCGCAAGGCGTGCCGTTTTTCGACAATCGCCATGAGGTCAGCCGCTTTTGGCGGCTCTAGCGCGTGTCACAGCCTCAAAGGCCGAAAGCATAGGCCCCAAGCGACAGCCACAAAGGCATGATCGCAAAGGCCAAGAGCGTCTGCACCGTGATCATCGCGGCCATGAGCGGCGCATCGCCCCCCAATTGTCGCGCCAGCGTATAGGCCGCCACCCCCGTGGGCAGCGCGCCGTAGATCAGCGCCACCTGCGCTGTCAGCGGCGGTAGATCCAGCACCAAGGCAAGCCCCAAGATCACGGCGGGAAACAGCACCAACTTGCCCATCGCCGCCAAGCTCATCGGCCAAAGCTCGGCCTGAAGCCCGCGCAGCTTCAGACTTGCGCCGACACATAACAACATGATCGGCAGTGCGGCTTGGCCCAAGACCGCGAGCGTGTCTTGCAGCACGGGGATCGGTGCAAGCCCCAGCTTGTTCACGACGCCCGCCGCCAAGATCGACAAGATCAACGGATTGGTCGCAAGGCTGCGGGCCGCGCCCAGCATAACCGAGCCACCCGGTCGCGGCATCAGCACCGCGAACAGACCCACCACGGTCAGATTGACCACCGGCACCAAGACCGCCGCCCCCAGCACGGCCAGTTGCAGCGCGGGATGGCCGTAAAGCGCCTCGGCCACCGCCAGCGCGATGAAGGTGTTGAACCGCCCCGCCCCTTGCAGGATCGATGTCGCCTGAGGCCCCGGATAGCGCAGCATGACCGCCGCCGCCGTACCCGCGATCACGGCCGCGAAAAACCCGCCATAAAGCGTGGCGGCAAAGGGGATCAGATCGGGGTCTGAAAGATCCGCCTCGGAAATCCGCACGAAGAACAGGGCGGGCATCAAGACGAAATAGACCAGCCGGTCATTGAGCAGCCAAAACTCCTCAGAAGGGATGCCACCCCGGCGCAAGCCGTAGCCCGTGACGATCAAGAGAAAGATCGGCGCAATCGACAGCGCGATGGCGATCATGCCCATTCACCCAGAAAGATCAGCAAGAGCGATGCGACCAATAGCACAAGCCCCGCAATCTCCTTGCCGCTTGAGCGTTCGCGCAACCAAAAGACCGAGAAAAGGAAGGTAAAGACCAACTCCACCTGCCCCAGCGCCTTGACATAGGCCGCCGTTTGCAAGGCAAAGGCCGTGAACCAGCCAAGGCCACCCAGCATGGAGGTGAACCCCACCAGTGCCGAGACCCGCCATGCGGCCATTACGCGGGTGATCTGGCCCGCCTCGCGCCATGCCAGCCATAAGCCCAAGGTCACGGTCTGCACGCATGTGGCCGTGAGCAATGCAATCGCTGCGCGCAACACCTCATCCCCGCCGATCAAGCTGAGCGTCGCACCCCGGTAGCAGACCGCCGAGACC
>JAQCLA010000203.1 GCA_027592105.1 Pseudomonadota bacterium
CATTGCTCGGTGGGTTGTACGGTCAAGGCCGAAGTGCAAAACGGCGTCTGGGTCGGACAAGAGCCCGCCTACGGCAGCCCAATCAATCGTGGCACGCATTGCGCCAAGGGCGCATCGGTGCGCGAGCTTGTGCATGGCGACCGCCGGGTCAAGTATCCGATGAAGAAGGTCGGCGGCGATTGGCAGCGCATCAGCTGGGATCAAGCGCTGACCGAGATCACCGACAAGATGACCGAGATCCGTGGCCGTTCTGGCGCAGATTCTGTCTATCTGTTGGGATCGGCCAAGTTCTCGAACGAGGGCGCTTATCTCTTCCGCAAATTCGCGGCCTTCTGGGGCACCAACAACGTCGACCACCAGGCGCGCATCTGTCACTCGACCACCGTGGCGGGCGTGGCCAACACCTGGGGTTACGGCGCACAGACCAACAGCTACAATGACATCCGCAACGCTAAGACCGTGATCTTCATGGGCTCAAACGCGGCCGAGGCGCACCCCGTCTCGTTGCAGCACATCCTTGAAGGCAAGGAAACGCAGCGCGCCAATGTCATGGTCTTTGATCCGCGCTTTACCCGCACGGCGGCCCATGCCACCGAATATGTGCGCTTCCGCCCCGGCACCGATATCGCAGTGATCTACGGGATGCTGTGGCACATCTTCGAGAATGGCTGGGAAGACAAGGAATACATCGCCCAGCGTGTTTGGGGGATGGATCAGATCCGCGAAGCGGTCAAAGCCTATCCGCCGGAAGTGGTCGAGCAGATCTCGGGCGTGAACAGCGATACGCTGCGCCGCGCGGCTGAGAAATTCGCCAAGGAACGCCCCTCCACCTTTATCTGGTGCATGGGCGGCACGCAGCACACCGTCGGCACCGCCAACGTACGGATGTATAACATCCTTCTGCTCGCCACCGGCAACGTCGGTAGCGAAGGCACCGGTGCGAACATCTTCCGCGGTCACTGCAACGTGCAAGGTGCAACCGACTTCGGTCTCGATGTCGCCAACCTGCCTTGCTACTACGGCTTGGGCGCAGGTGCGTGGAAGCATTGGTCGCGCGTTTGGGAAGTGCCGTACGACTATTTCGTGGGCCGTTTCGATGCCGTTCCTGCCAAAGGTGGCCGCGATGCGCGCACCCCGGAGCAGAATATGGGCGTGCCCGGCATCACCTCGACCCGTTGGTTTGATGCGGTCACGCTCGACGCCGAGGAAGTCGATCAGCAAGACAACATCAAAGCGATGCTGGTCTTTGGTCACGGCGGAAACACCGTGCCCCGGATGCAAGATGCCCAGCGTGGCATGGATGGCCTCGATCTTCTGGTGGTGGCCGACCCCCACCCGACGACCTTTGCGGCGCTTCACTCGCGCACCGATAACACATATCTGTTGCCGATCTGTACGCAGTTCGAAACCTCGGGTTCGCGCACCGCATCCAACCGTTCGGTCCAGTGGGGCGAAAAGATCGTTGAACCGATCTTTGAATCCGATACCGATTATTCGGTGATCTACGCGATGGCCGAGCGTCTTGGCTTTGCCGATCAAATGTTCAAGAACTACGAGATGGTTCAGGGCAAGTTCGGCATGGAACCCACGGCAGAATCGGTGTTGCGGGAAATCAACCGCGGCGGCTGGTCCACCGGCTACACCGGTCAAAGCCCCGAGCGTCTGAAGGCGCATATGGCCAATCAGGACCAGTTCGACCTGATCACGCTGCGCGCCAAGCCCGGCGCGCCCGAAGAGATCAAGGGTGACTACTACGGTCTGCCGTGGCCGTGCTGGGGGACGCCCGAGTTGCGCCATCCCGGCACGCATATCCTCTACAACCCGCATCTGCACCCGATGGAAGGCGGCGGTGCGTTCCGCCCGCGCTTCGGTCTGGATCGCGATGGCGAGACCCTGCTGGCGGAAGGCAGCTGGCCCAAGGGCTCCGAGATCGAGGATGGCTATCCCCAGTTCACCTATGGCGTGCTCCAGCAATTGGGCTGGGATACCGATCTGACCCCGGCCGAATTGGCGACGATCCAGCGGATTGGCGGCAACGACCCCGAGGCGATGGCAAATGTGTCATGGTCCTTGGATCTTTCGGGCGGTATTCAGCGCGTCGCGCTGATGCATGGTTGCGTGCCCTTTGGTAACGGCAAGGCCCGCGCGGTGGCGTGGAACCTGCCCGACCCGATCCCAGTTCACCGCGAGCCAATCTATTCGGCGCGTCCTGATCTGGTGGCGCAGTACCCGACCCGCGACAATGGCCGTCAACAGCGGATGCCGAACATCGGCCATACGATCCAGACAGCCAATCTCGAAAACAAGATTGCGGAACAATTCCCGATCATCCTGACCTCGGGCCGTCTGGTCGAGTACGAGGGCGGCGGGGAAGAAACCCGCTCGAACCCGTGGCTGGCCGAATTGCAGCAGGATATGTTCGTCGAGATCAACCCGGCAGATGCATCCGCCCGCGGTATCGTGGATGGCGGCTGGGTCTGGGTGACCGGACCTGAGGGTGGATCGAAGGCGCGGATGAAGGCGCTGGTGACCGAACGTGTCGGCACAGGCGTGGCCTTCATGCCCTTCCACTTCGCAGGCTGGTTCCAAGGCGTCGATCAGCGGGGCAACTACCCCGAGGGAACCGATCCGATTGTTCTGGGCGAATCCGTCAACGTAATCACAACCTATGGCTATGACCCCGTGACTGGCATGCATGAGGGTAAAGTCACCCTCTGCCAGATCGCTGCGGCGTAAGGGAGGACATCACAAATGGCACGCATGAAGTTCCTGTGTGACGCCGACCGCTGCATCGAATGCAACGCTTGCGTCACCGCTTGCAAGAACGAGCACGAAGTTCCGTGGGGCATCAACCGTCGCCGAGTCGTCACGATCAATGACGGTCTGCCGGGTGAGCGCTCGGTCTCGATGGCTTGCATGCACTGCACCGACGCGCCCTGCGCGGCGGTGTGCCCGGTCAGCTGTTTCTACACCACCGATGATGGTGTGGTTCTGCACAACAAGGACACCTGCATCGGCTGTGGTTATTGCGCCTATGCTTGCCCGTTCGGCGCACCCCAGTATCCGCAGACCGCCAATTTCGGCACCCGCGGCAAGATGGACAAGTGCACCTATTGCTCGGGCGGCCCCGAGCCGGACATGAGCAAAGCGGAATACGTCAAATACGGCTCCAACCGCTTGGCCGAAGGCAAGCTGCCGCTTTGCGCCGAGATGTGCTCGACCAAATCGCTCTTGGCGGGTGATGGCGATATCATCGCGGAAATCTACCGTGAACGCGTCATCACACGCGGCTACGGCTCTGGTGCCTGGGGCTGGCGGACAGCTTACGGCGAAACTGTGACGGTATGAGGCATAACAAGATGGCAAACAAAATCTTACACTTGCTGGTCGCGCTAAGCCTTGTGCTGGGCTTGGCCTTTATGGCCCCGAGCGCACAGGCGCAGGTCAATCCGACGGAGCAATCCGTAAATGAAGGCGCTCTTCTCGAAGCGCTTGGCTCTGGCGGCAATGTCGCCGGTCGCATCACGATCCCCGACCAGAACGCCGGCTATCTGATCAAGCCCGACAATAAGCTGTGGGCGGCCCTTCAGGGTGAAACGCTGCACCAGATCTCGATCTGGGCCGTGATCGGCATGGTCGCATTTTTGACCTTGTTCTACGTGATCCGGGGCAAGATCCGCGTCGATGGCGGGCTGTCGGGTCGCAAGATCCTACGGTTCAACACACTTGAACGCTTCGCGCATTGGACGCTTGCCTCGACCTTTATCATCTTGGCTCTGTCGGGGCTTAACCTGATCATCGGCAAAACCGTTATCCTGCCGCTGCTTGGTGAAAATGCCTTTGGCACGCTCAGCGCATGGGGCAAGATTGCGCATAACTACCTTGCATGGCCGTTCATGGTTGCGCTGGTCATGGTGCTGTTGCTGTGGGTTGTTCACAACATCCCCAACCGGCTTGATGTTGAATGGCTGAAGCAAGGTGGCGGCTTGGTCAAAAAAGGCGTTCATCCGCCGGCCAAGAAGTTCAACGCTGGTCAAAAGATCATCTTCTGGGCGGTCATCGCTGGCGGTGCTGCGCTGTCCTACACCGGTGTGATGCTGTTGTTCCCTGCCGTGGCAGGTACGCCTGCGGATTGGCAGTTCTTCCAGACGATCCACGCCCTGACCGCTGCAGTTCTGTCGGCGATCATCATCGCGCATATCTATATCGGCTCGGTCGGTATGGAGGGTGCTTTCGATGCGATGGGCACGGGCGAGGTGGACGAGAACTGGGCCAAAGAGCATCACTCCCTCTGGGTTGAGGAAGTGAAGGGTGCCAAGGCATCCGAGGGCCGCACACAACCTGCCGAGTGATATCGGTCTAAAAACTCGGTCGGCCCAGCGTAGAAAAACATGCGCCGGGCCGATCTTCGTCAGAGAGGTGAGGACGACACGTGCCGGATCTTGGCGACACACGGGTGCGCGAAGCGCTGCAGGGGCTCCGCCTGCCGGATGGCACGCTGCTTGTTGCCTCCGACCGGCTGTCTGGCCTTGGCATTGATGGCCAGCGCGTGAACCTGTCGATCTTGATCAAACCTGAAGAGGCCGCCACCTTTGCGCCCCTGCGTGATGAGGTCGAGGCGCGTCTGCGCCGCCTGCCAGGTGTGACCAACGCTTTCGTGGTTTTGACCAGCGAAACAGCGAGCCCCAAAGCCGCCCCGCCCAAGCTGACAGGGTCCAAGCCTGAAAAAGCCGATCCCTTGGCCGATGTTGGGCATGTGATCGCGGTTGCCTCGGGCAAGGGTGGCGTGGGCAAATCAACGACCACGGTCAATCTTGCGCTGGCCCTGCGCGCCCAAGGGCTGTCGGTGGGCATTTTGGACGCTGATATCTACGGCCCTTCGCTTCCCACACTTCTGGGCTTGCATGGCAAGCCGCAGGCCAATGGCCGCAAGCTCAAA
>JAQCLA010000204.1 GCA_027592105.1 Pseudomonadota bacterium
CGAATATAGGCAATGGCACCCGATTCCATATTGGTGGTCTTCAGCGCCTCAAGCAGGTCTGTCTTGCCTTTCTTGCGCAGCTGGTTCTCCAACTCAGGGGCATTATCGAAATAATCCTCGAGTGCGGATTTCCCTCGGCTGGTGACGAAGATGAAATCCTTGATGCCAGCGGCGCGCGCCTCGTCGATGGCGTATTGGATCAGCGGGCGATCCACCAAAGTCATGATCTCTTTCGGGATCGACTTTGTCGCTGGAAGAAACCGGGTGCCAAGGCCAGCCACCGGAAAGATCGCTTTTGTCACGCGCTTTTTCATTTACTCACCCTTGCCCGCCTGCCCATGCAAACCGCTTTTCGCGACGATGTTGCGCACCAGTATGGCGACAACCCGCACAAAGGGGAATCATGAAAAGACTCTTTCGATTGAGATTTCGCCGAAAAGTCGCTGTGTCTCGGCTGAGATACGGTCTTGATACCGCCAGGGTTGAAAGCGCGCGCCGGTTCGATCTGAGGGCCCATAAAGCCCGCCACGCTGTTCCCACCAGCCGCCTTGGGTGAATTCCACCCTGTGTTTACGCGGTGAGGGTGCGAGCAAGATGAGTGTGGTGGGCTGTCCATCGGCAATCTTTGCTGCGGCATGCGTGCGAAGTTTCTGCGCCGAGAACCACCAACCATCGGCAAAGGCCATTTCAGGCGGCAATGTCTCGCGCAGCGGTTGAAACGACCTTTGGCAGGGCGCGATTATCGGCGTGCTGCTCACGCGCTTGGTGCCCTCCGAAATGCCGGCGCGTAGGCTTTCCATCAGCTTGCGCATCTCTTGGGCTGTTAGTTTGCGTCGCCGCGCCAACCGCAAGAGCCGCGCACGCTGCGCCGCCTCGAGGCGCGCCACCGCGACGTCGCGGTCGGCAGGCGCGTGTTTGCGCAGAAATAGAGCCGTCGACGCGCCGATATCGAACAGATCGAGCGGCACGCGATCTTCGGTCCGGCGGACGCTTGCGGCGAAACCATGATGCACGACGGCGTTGGGCAGATAGGCGATCTGCAAACCCGCCTCGCCCAAACGCAACGCGAGGTCCGTTTCATCAAGGAAAAAGGCAAAACCCGGGTCGAATCCGCCTGTTCGAGACAATATCTCGCGCCGAAAAGCCATATTCGTGCCGTGGATTTTCGGCACCTCCCCCGGCGCGATCTGCTCTTCGGCGGGCAACCATCGATCACGGCCCTGCCTGTCGACCGCCATGCGCCCCCATTGCAAGGATATGCCGTTGCGGCCGATCACCGGCCCGGTAGCAGCGGCGATTGCCGGATCAGCGAATGCGGCAAGCAAGGCCGCGGCCCAGCCGGGTTCTGGGACAGCGTCATCATCGATAAAGGCCACGACTTCTGCCGCCGCGGCTGCAATGCCCGCGTTCCGCGCAGCCGAGATATTGGGCCGATCTTGCGGTAAAATCGTCAACCGGGCGGCTTGGGGGTGTCGCTGTGCGACCGCCATGCCCGCGGGGTCTGCAACCACGATCACCTCGGCCCTTGTGGTCTGCATCTGCGACAGTGCCGTCAGGCAGCGATCCAATGCGCGGGGGCGCCCCGCGCTGACCACGACGACACTCAACCGCAGGGCATCACTCACGGCAGACCCATCTCCTTCAGCATTGCCTCGATCCGCGGCACATCTTCGGGGTTGTTGAGTTCCCAGAATTTGCGGCCCTGTGCCGCCACTTCGACACAAAGTACTGGGTGCCCCGCCTCGAGAAAACGGAGCTGCTCCAACCCTTCCAATGTCTCAAGCGGGCCGATGGGCCAATCGGGATAGGCGCGCAGCGCATCGGGCCTGTAGGCATAAACGCCCACATGGTGAAACACCGGGGTCGGCGCGTCATTTGCGTAATTTTGCGCGGTGTACGGGATCACCTCCTTGGAGAAGTAGAGCCCGCGCATCGCATGATCGACAACGGCCGTTGTGCCACCCACACGCCCAGCAGCGCGATCGGCCTTGAGTGCTGCCAATGTCTTGCCATCGCAGCGTAGGATCGGTGTGGCGATCGCCGCACCGGGATCGGCGCGCAAGCCCGCGATCAGCGCCTCCAGAAACCATGGCGGCGTCAGCGGCGCATCACCTTGCAGGTTCACCACCATCTCGACCCCGTCGCCAAGCTGGGCCAAAGCCTCGGCGCAGCGTTCAGTGCCGTTGCGCGCCTCGGGCGATGTCATCAAGACCGACGCGCCAAAGCTAGCCGCCGCATCGGCGATGCGCGCGTCATCAGTGGCCACGTAGATCGCGTCGAAACCCGACACGGAACAGGCGGCTCGCCAGCTACGTTCGATCAGGCTTTGAGCCTGCCCCGTCGCGCCGCGCAGCGCCACAAGCGGCTTGCCGGGATAGCGGGTCGAGGCATAGCGGGCCGGAATAATGCAGATGACACTCATGGTTGTTGCAGCTCTACCCCCGGGGCGAATGCGATGAAGAACCCATTGGCAAAGCCCGGTTTGCCATAGGTAAAGGGCTGATGATCCTCGAACCGCACCATGCGGCCGCCAGCGCCGCGCAAGACCGCGTCGCCGGCGGCGGTGTCCCATTCCATCGTGCGGCCAAGGCGCGGGTAAAGATCGGCCTCACCCGTCGCGACAAGGCAGAACTTCAGCGACGAGCCTGCGCTTTTGAGATCAGCCACGCCATATTTCGCGATATAGGCATCCGTCGCGGCATCGCGGTGCGATTTCGAGGCCACGACGAATAGGCCTTTCTTATCCGGTTGACCGACCCTGATCGGCGTTGTGGGGCCGATATTCTCGGGATCGAAAGGGCCGGTTTCCTCAACACTTTGACCGTTGGCGTCGGTGTAGAATAGCCGCCCCTTAGCAGGCGCATAGACGACGCCGCGCAGCGGAACGCCCTTTTCGACCAGGGCGATATTCACCGTGAAATCGCCGCGGCGCTGAACGAATTCCTTGGTGCCATCAAGCGGATCGACGATCAGGAAAGTTGCCGCAGTCTGCGCGTGGCTGTCGGCCTGTTCTTCGGTCACCAACACCATATCAGGAAAAGCCGCGCGCAACCGGGCCGAGATCAGCGCATCGGCTGCCTCATCCGCTTCGGTTACGGGGCTCTCGTCAGATTTGGCCCGCACATCGAAATCATCGGCCCTATAGACCTCCATGATCCGCGCGCCCGCTTCGATTGCCGCTTCACGGAAAACCCGCATCACATGATCGTAATCCACATCCGCCTCCATTTTGCCTTGATTGCGTGATAAGGCTAACGCGTTATCGTCGGCATCAGGCGGCGGGGCAAGTGCGGTGCGCAAGGGAACATCCCAGCCGCGTTGTTTGGGTAGTCAGGGGTTAGCCGCTTATGTTCGAGGCAAGGCGCACGCAATCGACCTTCAGTCTTGCGATGAACATGCTTGAGCTCAGCTTTGTCGCGGCAGCCCGCAAAGTGCGCCAAAGCCATCGCAACGCAATTTGGGCGATCATGCTCAGCGTGTTGCAATCGGTGCTGTTCATCGCGGCCTTCTACTTCATGTTCAGCTTGATCGGTGCGCGCGCCGCGGCAATCCGTGGCGATTTCATGCTCTATCTGCTGACGGGCATTTTTGCCTATCTCACACATATCAAGGCGGTTCAGCAGATCATGGGCGCCGAAGGTGCGACATCTGCGATGATGCAACATGCGCCGATGAACACGCTGGTGGCGATCATCTCTTCCGCGTTGAGCATTCTTTACACCCAAACCGTCAGCCTGTTGGTCGTGCTCCTGATGATTCACACGGTCATCAACCCGATCACCTTCCATGAGTGGCCCGGCGCGCTTTTGATGTATCTTTTGGCTTGGGCGACCGGATGCGCCGTGGGCCTATTGCTGATGGCGGCGAAGCCGTGGTTGCCCGATGTGGTGACGATCCTTCAACTGATCTATGTCCGCGCCAACATGATCGCCTCGGGCAAGATGTTCGTGGCCAACATGATGCCGGGCATGATGATCGATATGTTCGATTGGAACCCGTTGTTCCACGTGATCGATCAAGCGCGGGGTTTCACCTTCGTCAACTATTTCCCACACCACACCAACTGGGAATACCCGCTCTATTTCACCCTGATCGCATTGCTGATCGGCTTCATGGGTGAGGCCCATACACGCAAGCATGTCTCGGCCAGCTGGGGCGCGGGGCGCTGATCGGCCAAAAATGGCGTGAGCGGCAGGAAAACAAGGCTGCGCGCGCCACTGCATAAGGGTGAACCAGCACCTGTGCGGCACGCACAAGGCGCCGCATAAACCCCGCAGACCGCCACCCAACACAGATCAATCTTGGGCATCCTATCAATTTGCCTGTTTTTCTGCAGTCCAGCCCCGCTTGCAGGGGCTTGACCCCCCTCCTATATACCCTCCGAACCGGTCGGGGCGTGCACCTTGACCAACACCGTTATCTCATAAGGGGCGCATCGGGGGCCAAAACGGACCCGCTACCGCCCGTTCGCTGACAAGAAGGGACCCGACCGACATGGCCAAAGTGATTGGTATCGACCTCGGCACAACCAACTCCTGCGTCGCCATCATGGATGGTAGCCAGCCGCGCGTGATCGAAAACTCCGAAGGGGCGCGCACCACGCCCTCGATCGTCGGCTACACCGATGATGAGCGCCTCGTCGGCCAAGCGGCCAAGCGGCAGGCTGTGACGAACCCAGAGAACACGATTTTCGCGGTCAAGCGCCTGATCGGGCGTCGCCTTGGTGATGCCGAAGTGGAAAAGGACAAGAACCTTGTCCCCTATAACATTGTGAATGGCGGCAATGGCGACGCATGGGTCGAAGTGCGCGGCGAAAAATATTCGCCCAGCCAAGTTTCGGCGCAGATCCTGACCAAGATGAAGGAAACCGCCGAAAGCTATTTGGGCGAAGAAGTGACGCAAGCCGTCATCACCGTGCCTGCCTATTTCAAC
>JAQCLA010000205.1 GCA_027592105.1 Pseudomonadota bacterium
CCTGTCGTGTTGATTTGGGTCGTGGCGCGCACTGTCAGGGCGATACGCATCCTGCGCGCCGAGGCCGCAAGCCTGCAATCATCCCTCGATGCGATCCGCGCAAGCCAAGCCGCACTTGCACCGCAAGACAGTATCGAGATCAAACCCGCCATGGTGGCAAAGCTCGACGCATTGGTTCAAAGTCGGATTGTCGCCGCACAGGGTGATGGGGCTGTTTTCTCGTCGCAGCGGACGCGCACGCAAGCCGCGCCACGTCAGCCGATCAGCCCGGCCACCGCCGACACACCGCAACCAGGGCTTGCCTTGGCCGCACCGGTCGAACGGCCACCCATTTCCGTTACCGATTTCATCAAGGCGCTGAATTTCCCCCAAGACGAACACGACAAAGAAGGGTTTCGCGCCCTGCGCCGCGCCTTGGAGGATCGCGCGAGCGAGCGGTTGGTGCGCGCCAGCCAAGATGTGCTGACGCTGATCAGCCAAGATGGCATCTACATGGACGATCTACAGCCCGACCATGCCCGCCCCGAGGTTTGGCGGCGTTTCGCGCAAGGTGAACGGGGGCGCGCGGTCGCCGGTCTTGGCGGTGTTCATGACCGCTCGTGCCTTGCGCTGGCGGCGGGTCGCATGAAAAAAGACCCGGTCTTTCGCGATGCCGTGCATCACTTCCTGCGCCATTTCGACCGCACTTTCATGGATTTCGAGCGTAACGCCACCGATGCCGATATCGCGGCCTTGGCCAATACGCGCACGGCGCGGGCTTTTATGTTGCTTGGGCGCGCGGCGGGAACCTTTGATTGATCAGCCCAAGGCGGCGATCAACTCATCCGCATGGCCAAGACCCGCGATCCAGCCCTCGATGGGGTCGCCTTCGCGCAGCATGGCGTCCAACCGATCCGGCGGCAGCGCGGCAAAAGCCTGTGCAAGCACGCGCACCTGTGCGGCATCGGGGATCTCACCGGGGCGTTGGCGGTGTTTGATCTCGGCCGCTAGGATCGAAGGGTAGACCTCGGCCAAGAGGATCGGGGCCGCGCGATCCTCGAAGGGGCGTACGGCAAGCGCCTCGCCGAAATGCTGCCTGAGCGCGTGCAGCCGTGGCAACCCCAGAAGTGTCTGGCTGGCAACAGCGCCGTTGCCATAGAGCTGAAAGCATGTGCTGGCCCCCGTCGCCACCATCTCGACCTGTCGCCGCTCGGCAAAGGAAAATCCCGCATGGGGCGGTTTGCGAAAGGGCACATGGGTGGGAGTTCTGCCGGTGGGGTGCGACCAGAACGGCCCCGGCGCGTCAAAGCATGCGTTGATCTGATCGGCGACATCGAGGCGGTTGTTGGCGTTCTTTGCATCATCGGTAATGGCATGATCCATCCATGCCCATAGCGCGAAAGGATCGGCCTGCTGCGTCAGGGCGTCTGCAAAGCCCGCCGGATAGGCGAAGGGAAAATCGAAGCCCGCAAGCACCTGTCGCCCATCGGCCAGTGCGGCTTCCAACCGCGCCGTCAGATGGTCTGTCGCCGCGTCGCGGGTCCGGCAATAGGTGACGTGTCCCTCGGGGCCGGTGCGCTCGGCGATGAAGATCGCATCTTTGCTGCGTTTCGCCGGAGATGGTGCAGAGCGGGCCGACCAATCGACCATGATCACAGTATCAATATGCATCACGCTATTCCCCAATTAAAACAATACCGTCTTTTGAATGGTCGCCCGTCAGTTCGCCTTTTGCAAGGTCACTGACAACCACAGCGCCGAATTGCATCCCCCCGGCACCTCGCCTATGGCTATCGCCAGAGAGACCGGAACCTAACCCACCCCATGGCTGCATCCACCCCCAGAACCGCTTATTGGCGCGGCTTTCGCGCGGCGCTGCCCTTTACCATCGTGGTCGGCCCTTTTGGGCTGTTGTTCGGCGTGGTCGGCACGGAGGCGGGCCTTGATGTGGCCCAAGTCACGGGCTTCACCGTGCTTGTCATTGCCGGTGCCTCGCAATTCACGGCGCTGCAACTGATGCAAGACAATGCGCCAACGCTGATCGTCATCGCCTCGGCCTTGGCGATCAACCTGCGCATGGCGATGTATTCGGCCTCTTTCGCGCCGCATCTGGGGCGCGCGCCGCTGTGGCAACGGGCGCTGATCGCCTATATGAATGTCGATCAGACCTATGCCTTGTCGCATGCCGATTACGAGGCGGCGCCAAGCCAAAGCGTAGCGGCCAAGGCTGCGTATTTCTTCGGCGCGTCCACCCCCATCATTCCGGTCTGGATCGGCGCATCGGCCCTGGGCATCGTGGTGGGCGAGGCGATCCCGCCTGCGCTTGCGCTCGATTTCGCGGTGCCGATCACCTTCATCGCGCTGATCACCCCCGCTTTGCGCACACTGGCCCATGTCGGGGCGGCGGTAACATCCATCGTGATGGCGATCTTGCTGGGCTTTTTGCCGTGGAACCTGTGGCTGCTTTTCGCAGGTCTGGCCGCGATGATGGTCGGGGCCGAGGTCGAACGCCGGATGGGGGCGCGGCCGTGAACTACACGATGACCGAGATCTGGATCATCATTCTGGCGCTTGGCGTGGGCACCTTTGTGATCCGCTTTTCCTTTCTGGGGATCTTGGGCAACCGGGCTTTGCCGCTTTGGCTGCTCCGGCATCTGCGCTACACGGCGGTGGGCATCTTGCCCGCGATGGTCACGCCCTTGGTGCTTTGGCCCGAGGCGACGGGCGGCCAGATGGATCCAAGCCGTATCGCAGCCGCCAGCTTGGCGCTTGCTGTCGGGCTTTGGACCAAGAACGCGATCTGGGCCATTGTCGTGGGCATGGCCACCCTTTGGGGGATCGGCTGGCTGCTGCATTAAGCGTTCGATAAATCAGAACGAAAAGGGCAAAAGCTGTATTTTTATTTCAAGGATTGGCGCGGCATATCCCCCGACAAGTGAGGGTGCTTGTTGGGGAATGGGCCATGGATATGTTGTTCGAGATCACCGCGACGCTGGTCGCGCAGCTGCAAAAACCGACGCTGGCCTTTCTCATCGGCGGCATGGTTCTGGCGGCGATGGGCAGCAAGTTGGAGGTGCCTGCGCCGGTCTATAAATTCATCGTGTTGGTCTTGCTGCTCAAGGTGGGGCTTGGCGCGGGCATTTCGGTGCGCGAGGCTGATCTGATCGCGCTGGCCGTGCCTGCGATTGCTGCGGCCCTTGTGGGCGTGGCCATCGTGTTGCTCGGATCGCGCATATTGGCGCGGACGCGCGGTGTTTCGCGGATGGATGGGATGGCGACGGCGGGCTTGTTTGGCGCTGTCTCGGCCTCGACCCTTGCGGCAGGCATGGTGATGCTGGACGCCGAAGGCATTGCCTACGAGGGTTTTATCGGTGCGCTTTATCCTTTCATGGACATCGCGGCGCTGGTCACGGCGATCTTGCTGGCACGGATGGGCGCGGCGCGCGCAGCCGTGGTAACGCCCGCCGGCGGTGGGGTGGCCACGGTCACCATGGGCGGGGCGAATGGCGACGGGATCGTACGCGAGATCTTGACCGATACGCTCAAAAGCCCGGCCATCTCGGCGCTGCTTTTGGGTCTAGCCATCGGGCTTTTGGGCCGGCCGGAACAGGTCTATGCCAGCTTTTACGAGCCGCTTTTCCGGGGCCTTTTGTCGATCTTGATGCTGATCATGGGGATGGAGGCTTGGGCGCGTCTGGGCGAGATGCGCAAAGTCGCGCATGCCTATGTTTTCTACGGCATCGCGGGGCCGCTGGCGCATGGTGCGCTGGGCTTTGGTGCTGGGCTTGCCGCCCATTATCTGACTGGGTTTTCGGCGGGCGGCGTGGTGCTTTTGGCGGTGATGGCGGCCTCCAGCTCCGATATCTCGGGGCCACCGACGCTGCGCGCGGCCCTGCCCGAGGCGAACCCAAGCGCCTATGTCGGCACCTCGACCGGGATCGGCACGCCGGTCGCGATCTTGTCCATCCCGCTTTGGATCGCGCTGGCAGACTGGGCAATCGGCATTTGATCTGATTTCGCTGTCATTTCGTGCGGATCGTTCTATTTTAACGCATCATGGATCGGCTCAATTACCACCATCTGCGCTATTTCCGCGAAGTCGCGCGCGAGGGGCATCTGACCCGCGCGGCCGAGCGGCTGAACCTATCACAATCGGCGCTGTCGGCGCAGATCCGGCAGCTTGAAGATCGGCTAGGGCATGCGCTGTTCGCCCGGCGCGGGCGGCAGTTGTTCCTGACCGAGGCTGGGCGCATCGCGCTGGATCACGCCGAGCGGATCTTTGGCGCGGGCGAGGAGTTACTGAGCGTGCTCGGCGATGGGGCGGGGCGGGCGCGGCCCTTGCGGATTGGCGCGCTGTCCACATTGTCGCGCAATTTTCAGCTTCAGTTCTTGCGCCCCGTTCTGGCCGCTGATCCCGATCCGGTGCCATTGGCGCTGGTCTCGGGATCGGCGGCTGTTTTGCTGCCGCGATTGGCGGGCTTGGCGCTTGATGTGGTCTTGTCGACCGAACCGCATGACGCGACGGCCTATCCGGGTCTGCATGCCCGTCATATTGCCGCCCAGCCCGTGGCCTTGGTGGGGCGCGCAAGCCGGGTCGCGGGGCGCAGCGCCGATTGGCTTTTGGCCAATCAACCGGTGATCTTGCCCACCGAAAGCTCGATCCGGACGGGGTTTGATGCTTACTGCGCGCGCACTGGGATCACCCCCACCATCGTGGCCGAGGTTGATGACATGGCGATGGTGCGCCTGTTGGCGCGTCAGGATGTGGGCGTGGCCCTTGCCCCCCGCGTGGTGCTGGAGGACGAGATCGCCGCCGGCATGATCATGCAAGCACCGGGCGATCTTGGCATCGTCGAGCGGTTTTACGCCATCACCGCCGCGCGCGATTT
>JAQCLA010000206.1 GCA_027592105.1 Pseudomonadota bacterium
GGCGGTGCGCATCGACCATCATGACAGCGCCAGCATCGCCGCAGGCTTCGCCGAGGCCGTGACGCTGGCGGGCGGGCGTCTCGACGCGCTTTTCAACAATGCAGGCCACGGCATGCCGGGTGCCGCCGAAGACCTGCCACGCGGCGCGCTGGAGGAGGTCTTCTCCTCCAACCTCTTTGGCCTGCACGAGCTGACCTGCCACGCGATCACCCATATGCGGGCCAATGGGGCTGGGCGGATCGTGCAACATTCCTCGGTCGTGGGGTTCACGGCGCTCAAGTGGCGCGCGGCCTATGTGGCAACCAAGCACGCGCTTGAGGGGCTTACCAACACGATGCGGATCGAATTGCGCGGCACGGGTATCCATGTCGCGATCTTAAACACCGGGCCTGTGACATCGGGGTTTCGCCACCGCTCGATGGCGCAGTTCGACCGCTGGATCGATCTGGACCGCTCGCGCCATGCGGAGTTTTACCGCGTCAAATGGCTGGCCCGCCGCGAAGCGGGGCGCGATCTATTCGAGCTTGGCCCCGAGGCTGTGGTCAAGAAACTGGCCCACGCGTTGGAAAATCGCAGGCCGCGCCGACGCTATTATATCACGACGCCTGCCTATGTTGCGGCGGTGCTGACCCGTATCCTGCCCGATGCCGCGCAGGATTGGATCATCGCGCGGCTCTAGCCTTTTGGTCGCCGCGCGCTAGGCTGACCGGCTCGAACAGTTGAAGGGACAAGACCGTGGACGACCCGCTATTGATCATTGCATTGATCGCCTGTCTTGGCGTTGTGTTCATCTTGCTGATGGGCATCAATTCTTTCCGCAAAGGCACGGCCGAGGCGGCGAAAGACTCAAATAAATTCATGCGCTGGCGGTTGATCGCGCAATTCGGCGCGGTTGTGCTGATCATGATCTTCGTCTGGGTACGCAGACAAACTGGGGGCTAAGCAGATGGTGGTACTGAACAAAATATACACACGCACAGGCGATGCAGGCGAAACCGCCTTGGGCGATGGCAGCCGCGTGGCCAAGCATTCGGCCCGCGTGGCAGCTTACGGCACGGTGGATGAGCTCAACGCCATGCTGGGCCTCGCGCGGCTACATGCGACGGGCGAGATGGCCACCCAGCTTCAGTCGATCCAGAATGATCTGTTCGATCTGGGCGCAGATCTTTGCACGCCCAACATGGAAAAGGATGATGAGCGCCCCTACCCCGCGCTACGGATCATCGCGGCACAGATTGACCGGCTGGAGCGTGAGATCGACGCGATGAACGGGCGGCTGGAGGCGTTGCGCAGCTTCATCCTGCCCGGCGGTTCGGCGCTGTCAGCACATCTGCATGTCTGCCGCACCGTCGCGCGCCGCGCCGAGCGGTTGAGCGTGGAATTGGGAACGGTGGAATCGATCAATGCCGAGGGTGTGAAATACCTCAACCGCTTGTCCGACTGGTTCTTCGTCGCAGGCCGTATCGCCAATAACGACGGCAAGGATGATGTGCTGTGGGTTCCGGGCGCAAACCGCTGAGCGATCACGGCGCGGCCAAAGGGCCGCGCCGATCACATCTCAGGCCATCGTGACCCAAAGCTGAAACAACAGACCGGCGGCAAAAGCGCCGCTGAGCGACAGGCCGATGTAAAGCGCAAAGACCTGCGGTTTGGCCAAGGCCCAGACCGCCATCGCCGCCGGGATCGAGGTGACACCACCGGCCACAAGAAAGGCCATGCCCGCACCCGGCGCCATGCCCTGTTCCATCAACCCACCGACCAACGGCAAGGCCGCATAGCCGTTGAGATAGGCAGGCACGCCGACCAGCGTCGCGGTCACGATGGGCCATAGCCCACTGCCGCCAAGCGCCGCGGTCACCGTCTCGGCAGGAATCCACGCCAACATCAGGCTTTCCAGCACAAAGGCCAGCGTCAGCCATTTGGCCAGGAACATGGTCGTGCTGATCGCGGTCTTGCCGAATTTGGCCCGGCGATCCGTCTCGGCCCAAAAGCGCCAGACCACGGGCTTGGGCGCGCGGATCTTCGCACCGCCACAGCCGCCGTTGCCGATCCCCTCGCGCAGCGGATCGGCCAGCGCGCCATTGCCCGCCAGCACATGCACCACCACACCGCCGAAGATGCCAAGGCCGATGGCGGTCAGCGTCTTGGCGATGGCGAACTCAAGATCCAGCACGCCAGCGGTCAGCACGAACATCGACGGGTCCATGATCGGCGAGGCCAGCCAAAACGCCATGACCGCCGAAAGTGGCACACCCATCGCCAAAAGCGCCGCGATCAGCGGGATCACCCCGCAAGAGCAAAAGGGCGAGATGCCGCCCGCCAAGGCCGCCAAACCGATCATCAGCAAGGGCGCACCGGTAAAGGCGCGCGCGATTAGGTTATCGGCCCCCGTCGCCCCGGCCCATGCCGCGATGGCAATTGACAAGATCAGATAGGGTGCAGTGTGCAACAGCGCACCACCCGCAAAAAGCGCGCTGCTGCGCGCCTGCGCCGGGTCGAAGATCGCAAGTGCCAGCAAGATCAACGCGGACGCAATCCAAACGCGCTGTTCGCGCCAAATCGCGGCAAGGCTGTTGCGCCAATCGGGCCGGGGAAGTGTCGCGTCGCTCATATCCATATCTCCGGGATCATCGTGATGTTCGGCCACAAAAATCGTTGTGTCATGCGCATGCTGCATCCTCGGCCGGAACACAGGCCAGACCGGCGCAGCATTCGGCGGTCAGAAAGCCGACAAGGCGATGCATCGCTGGGTAATCGGCCCTGTTGAACACTTCGCGGCCCTGTTTGTCCTGCACCACAAGGCCCGCATCGACCAGCGTGGACAGGTGATGGGCCAGCGTCGAGGCGGCAAGGCCCAGATGCGCGCCGATTTCGCCCACGCGCAGGCCATCGGGCCCCGCCGTCACCAGCAGGCGAAAGATCGCAAGCCTTGCATCATGGCCAAGGGCAGCAAGGGCGCGGGCATGGGGTGTGCTCATCGTCATGGCACAAAAATACCTAAATTTCTGGTTATGTCGAATCTTTTTTCACTTAGACCTTCATGCTGGCGCAAAACCCTTCAGCGCATCGGTGCGAACATCGCATCCCGCAAGCTGCAATCGCGCGCAACATCGGGGGCGCATTCGCGCGGCTCCAGATCGCGGGTCAGGCAGATCCGCACCTCCTGCACATGGCCCGCGCGGCAGGTGACGGTCAGCATCGCGGGCGAAAGGTTCGGGTTCACCTCCAAGAATGCCTCTTCGATGACCGCGGCGGGCAGGCGCACTGCCCGGTCCAGACGGCGCAGCACCTCGGGCCGCGTGACACGGTCGTAAGCCAGCCGCGACAGGCGGAAATAATCGGCAGCCGACAGGCCCGAACACACGCCATGCTTGCGCCATTGGTGCCAAGCCAGCCCGCCCGTGCCCATGATATCGGCCATCTCGGCGGTCATCGCCCGCGAAGGCGCGCGCGCGACGGTGGGGCAAAAACTGGGCCAGCCATCTTCAAATTGCGGCCAAAGCCCATGCAGGGTGAAACCATGCCCCTGCCCCGGTTCGCATTGCTCCGAAGCGCGTGCATCCCCTTCGAGCGCGCACCAATTCGGTGTCCAACTCAACGCAAGCACATAGTAATCGAATTCGCCCGACCGCTCCCCTTCGGCGGATGCCATACCGGCCAACCAGACCAACCACACAACCAAAAACCGCATTTCCTCTTCCCTCTGCACGCCACCGCGCCTATATACCCTGCGACTTCCCCGAAATCGAGGAAAGGCGGACTGGCTCCGCCGCCGGCCCGACCGGCAGGGGATGAGGCGTTTCTAAAGGACGGATCACGATGAACAAACCGATCATGGCAAAAGCCACCGCCGTTTGGCTGGTTGACAACACCACGCTCAGCTTCAAGCAGATCGGCGATTTCTGCGGTCTGCACGAGCTTGAGGTCCAGGGCATCGCCGATGGCGATGTGGCCCAAGGCGTCAAGGGCTTTGACCCCATCGTCAACAACCAGCTGACACAGGACGAAATCACCAAGGCCGAGGGCGATCCGGCCCATAAACTCAAGCTGAAATTCAACGCCGCCGCCGTGGGCGAGGAAAAGCGCCGTGGCCCGCGTTACACGCCGCTGTCCAAGCGTCAGGATCGGCCCGCCTCGATCTTGTGGCTGGTGAAGTTCCACCCAGAGCTGACCGATGGTCAAATCGCCAAGCTGGTCGGCACCACCAAGCCCACGATCCAAACGATCCGCGAGCGCACGCATTGGAACATCAACAACATCCAGCCCATCGACCCGGTGGCGCTGGGGCTGTGCCGCCAGACCGAACTGGACACCGCCGTACAAAAGGCCAATGCACGCAAAGCCAAGGATGGCAGCGTGATGACCGATGACGATCGGATGAAGCTGGTATCGACCGAATCAAGCCTCGGCATGGGTACCGAGCCGCGCATGCCCAGCGCCATCGCCGGGCTGGAGGGTTTCAGCCTGTCCAATGACGAGGAAGAAGAACGCCCCCGCCGCGATCTGGATGCCAGCAACCTGTTCAACCTCCCCGCCGCATCCGATGATGATGACGACGAAGACGAGGATGACCGCCGCAACCGCCGCTAAGGCGCAAAGCGCAGCACGAAACAGAAAACCCCGGACCGACAGGCCCGGGGTTTTTTGATGTGATCGCTTCGCTATGCGCCTCAATAGGCCGGCGTGCTGACGGTATCGAGAAGGCTCCGCCCACCATCGACGGCGATAATCTCGCCGGTGATGAAACCCGCCCCTTCGGAGGCAAGGAATTGCACCGCACCCGTCACTTCGCGGGCGGCGGCGATCCGGCCCATGGGCGTGCATTGGCGGATTTCATCGCGCAACCCTTC
>JAQCLA010000207.1 GCA_027592105.1 Pseudomonadota bacterium
TCATTGCCATCGCCGCCGAGATCCCGGGGCTGACCAACAATCTCTGACTGGCCAAAGCCTCAGATCAGGAAATCGGACAGAACCTCGTCTTGCGAGATGTCGCGGAAGCCGAAGCCGCGCGCGGTCACGCGCTCGACGATCCGGTCGAAATTGGCCGGATCATCGGTTTCGATCCCGATCAAAACCGAACCGAAGTTGCGGCTGTTTTTCTTGAGATACTCAAACCGCGCGATGTCATCGCCCGGCCCCAGCATATCGAGGAAATCGCGCAAGGCACCGGGGCGCTGCGGCAGGCGAAGGATGAAGTATTTCTTCAAACCCTGCCATTTGCGCGCGCGTTCTTTGACCTCGGGCAGGCGTTCGAAATCGAAATTCCCTCCCGATGTGACGCAGACAACCGTTTGGCCCGCGATCTGATCGGCGATCTGGCCCAGCGCGTCGACGGAAAGCGCACCGGCCGGTTCCAACACGATCCCCTCGACATTCAGCATCTCTTGGATGGTGATGCAGATGCGGTTTTCCGGCGCGATCAGCACATCTTGCGGCGCGACATCGCGCAGGGCCGCGAAGGTCAGATTTCCGATCCGCGCCACCGCCGCGCCATCGACGAAGGTATCGGTGATCGGCACCGTTGTGGGCGCGCCATGGGCCAGCGCGGCGGTCAGGCTGGCACCCCCCGCCGGTTCCACCAGTGTCAGCGCGGTCTTGGCACCCACGGCCTGAAGATATGACAGCATCCCCGCCGAAAGCCCGCCACCACCGACAGGCAGGATCAGCCGATCCGGCGCGCGGCCCATCTCGTCGAGCATTTCAACTGCGACCGAGGCTTGGCCCTCGATCACATCGGCATCGTCGAAGGGCGACAGAAAATGAGCGCCCGTGCGGGCGCATTCATCCTTGGCGGCGGCCAGCGTCTCGTCGAAGAAATCGCCGGTCAGCACAATCTCGACTGTGCCCGCGCCGAATGTGCGGGTTTTCATGATCTTCTGCTCGGGCGTGGTCACCGGCATGAAGATACGCCCGCGCACCCCGAAATGCGCGCAGACAAAGGCCACGCCTTGCGCGTGATTGCCTGCCGAAGCGCAGATGAAATCGCGCCGCGTGGGATCAATGGCTAGCGCCTTGCGCATCGCATTGAACGCCCCGCGCAGCTTGTAGGAGCGCACAGGCGACAAATCCTCGCGCTTGAGCCAGATATCGGCCCCGAAGCGTTCGGAAAGATGCGCGTTGCGCTGGAGTGGCGTGGGCGCAAACAGGCCGCGCAAAGCGCGTGTCGTGGCCCGGGCGTTGTCTGCAAAATCATTCATCGCACTGGCGTGCCGCAACTCGTCGCGCAAGTCCAGCGCCAGTTATGCCTGCTCACCTTGCCCCGCGCCCGAAAACCCGGTATCGCCGCGCGGTCATTCCCGCATGCGACGGAGCCAGCCCATGTCCGCACCTAAAAAGGTTGTTCTTGCCTATTCAGGCGGCCTCGATACCTCGATCATCCTGAAATGGCTGCAAACCGAATATAGTTGCGAGGTCGTGACCTTCACCGCCGATCTGGGCCAAGGCGAAGAGTTGGAACCCGCCCGCGCCAAGGCCGAGATGCTGGGTATCGCGCCGTCGAACATCTTCATCGAAGATCTGCGCGAGGAATTCGTGCGCGATTTCGTTTTCCCGATGTTCCGCGCCAATGCGCTTTACGAGGGGCTTTACCTGCTCGGCACCTCGATCGCGCGGCCCCTGATCTCCAAGCGGCTGGTCGAGATTGCAGCGATGACCGGCGCCGATGCCGTCAGCCATGGCGCAACCGGCAAGGGCAATGATCAGGTGCGCTTCGAGTTGTCGGCCTATGCGCTCAACCCCGAGATCAAGGTGATCGCGCCTTGGCGGCTCTGGGATCTGACCTCCCGCACCAAGCTGTTGGAATTTGCAGAAGCCAACCAAATCCCCATCGCCAAGGATAAGCGCGGCGAGGCGCCGTTCAGCGTCGATGCGAACCTTCTGCACACTTCATCCGAGGGCAAGGTGCTGGAAAACCCCGGCGAGGAAGCGCCCGATTACGTCTATCAGCGCACCGCCCATCCCGAGGATGCGCCCGATCAGCCCGAGATGGTGGAAATCACCTTTGAACGCGGCGATGCGGTTGCCATCAACGGCGTGGCGATGTCGCCCGCCACGATCCTGACCAAGCTGAATGAGCTTGGCGGCAAGCATGGCGTCGGCCGCCTCGACCTCGTGGAGAACCGTTTTGTCGGGATGAAGTCGCGCGGCGTCTATGAAACCCCCGGTGGCACGATCTTGCTCGAGGCGCATCGCGGGATCGAACAGATCACGCTTGATAGCGGCGCGGGCCATCTGAAAGACAGCATCATGCCGCGCTACGCAGAGCTGATCTATAACGGCTTCTGGTTCTCGCCCGAGCGCGAGATGCTGCAAGCGCTGATCGACAAGAGCCAAGAGCATGTCAGCGGCACCGTGCGCGTGAAGCTTTACAAGGGTCACGCCCGCACCGTCGCGCGCTGGTCCGATCACAGCCTCTATTCCGAGGCGCATGTCACCTTTGAAGAAGATGCAGGCGCCTACGATCAAAAGGATGCGCAGGGCTTTATCCAGCTCAACGCGTTGCGGCTGAAACTGATCGCGTCGCGCAACCGCCGTATCAAAGGTTGAACGAAAACGCTGCGGTCGCCCTTAGGCGGCCGCGGCTTGCATCCGGTCCTTCAGCGGCGTTTCCTTGATCGGCAGATGCAAGATGGCCGACAGCGCGCCGACGGCCACGCCGATCCACCACACAGCGGTGTAATCGCCATAGATGTCGTAAAGCGCGCCGCCCAGCCAAACGCCGATGAAGCTGCCCAGCTGGTGGGAAAAGAACACCAGCCCGTAAAGCGTGCCCATGTAGCGCAGGCCGTAGATCTGGCCGACCAGACCGCTGGTCAGCGGCACGGTCGCCAGCCACAGCGCACCCATCACGATGGAAAAGGCGATGACGCTTTCCGGCGTGATCGGCAGGATGATGAAAAGCCCGGCTGCTAGCGTCCGCCCCGTGTAGATCAGCGCCAAGAGGTAGCGTTTGGGGAAATGGTTCCCGAGCCACCCGGCGGTGATCGTGCCCACGATATTGGCAAGCCCGATGAGCGAAATCGCCACAGCGCCCAGCGCCGATGTCGTGGTGATGCCCATGCCATGCAAAAGTGATCCGGGCGCGATGGGGCCGCACAGCTCGGTCACAAAGGCTGGGAAATGCGCGGTGATGAAGCCAAGCTGATAGCCGCAAGAAAAGAAGCCGATGAAGATCAGTGCAAATGACGGGTCGCGGATCGCTTTGCCCACGATCTGACCCATGCTTTCCTCGATCTCGGCCTTGGCCGTGCGGATCGGCGCGCGCAGCATGGGTAGCGCGAAAAGCGTCGCAATGATCATGCCCGCAAAGATCAAAAACACGGTCTGCCATGCGAAAACCGACAAGAGCGCCTCGGCCAAGGGGGCGCCGAAAACTTGGCCCGCCGACCCCGCCGCCGTGGCGATGCCAAGCGCGACCGAGCGGTTCTTGTCGGATGCCGCGCGTCCCACGATGGCCAGGATCACGCCAAAGCCCGTGCCCGCGATACCGAACCCCACAAGGATTTCCAAAAGCTGATGCTGGCCCGGCGTGATGGCATAGGCCGAAAACACCAAACCCGCCGCATAAAGGATGACACCGAGAAAGATCGCCTTGCGGTCGCCAAAGCGTTCCGCGATGGCCCCAAAAATCGGCTGACCGATGCCCCAAGCAAGGTTCTGGATCGCGATCGCCAGCGAGAACTCGGCGCGCAACCAGCCGAATTCCTCGGCGATGGGGATCTGGAACACCCCAAAGCTTGCGCGGACGGCGAAACAGATCATGATGATGATGCACGATCCGATCAGCACCGGCGTGAACATAGTGTCTTGGCGGGTCATTGGCACGTTTCCCCTTCGGTCGGCGCGACCCAATCACGCCCCGCGCGCCCCTGCAAGACCCGCTTAACCCTGCGGGAATTTCGATGTAGTCAGGCGCGCATGGGACAGCATCTACAAGCAATCTATGACACCCGCGTGGCCGAAGGGCTGCTTCGCCCCGACCCGGCGCAGCGCGCGGCATTGGTGCGGCTGGAAAGCTTGCGCGAAATGCTCGCGGTGAACCCGAAACCGCGCGCCTCGCTTTTGGCGCGCTTCTTCAAGCCGCCAGAGCCGACAGGCAAACAGGGCATCTATCTTTGGGGCGGCGTCGGGCGCGGCAAGTCGATGCTGATGGACCTGTTCTTTCAGCATGCCCCCACATCCCAGAAACGCCGCGTGCATTTCCACGCCTTCATGCAAGAGGTGCAATCAGCCCTGCATGTGGCGCGCAAGACCGGGGTCGAAGACGCGATCAAACCCGTGGCCGAGGATATCGCGCGCGACCTGCGGCTTTTGTGTTTCGACGAGATGCAGATCACCGATATCGCGGATGCGATGATCGTGGGGCGCTTGTTCGAGAAACTCTTCGCCGCCGGTGTGATCATCGTGACCACATCGAACCGGCATCCAAAAGATCTCTATAAGGATGGGCTGAACCGTCAGCTTTTCTTGCCCTTTATCAAGCTCATCGAAGACCGGCTGGAGGTCGATCAACTCGACGCAATGACCGATTACCGCCAAGATCGCCTTGCCGGCACGCAGGTCTATTTCACCCCCCTTGGCGCAGAGGCGACGCGCGCCATCAATGCCGTTTGGCATGATCTGACCGGCGGGCAGGAAGAGGTGCTTTGCCTTGAGGTCAAGGGCCGCGAGGTCAAGCTGCCGCGCTACTGGGCGGGCATGGCGCGGGC
>JAQCLA010000208.1 GCA_027592105.1 Pseudomonadota bacterium
GCGCGACCGTTCCGGGAGAATGACCATGATGTACGATGTAGTCGTTGTGGGCGGTGGCCCCTCAGGTGCTACCGCCGCCGAAGATCTGGCGCGCGCGGGCCATAAGGTTGCGCTGCTGGATCGGGCGGGTCGGATCAAGCCTTGCGGCGGCGCGATCCCGCCGCGCCTGATCCGCGATTTCCAGATCCCCGATGCACAGCTGGTTGCCAAGATCACCACGGCGCGAATGATCTCGCCCACGGGCCGCCGTGTCGATATCCCGATCGAGAACGGTTTTGTCGGCATGGTCGACCGCGAGCATTTCGACGAGTTCCTGCGCGCCCGCGCCGCCTATGCCGGGGCCGAGCGGCTGACCGGAACCTATACCAAGATCACCCGCGATGCGGATGGCACCCATGTGCATTATCGCGACAAGGCAACGGGCGAGGATCGCGCCTTGACCACCAAGATGGTGATCGGTGCCGACGGCGCACGCTCCAACGTCGCGCGCACCGAGGTCAAGGATGGCGACAAGATCCCTTATGTGATCGCCTATCACGAGATCGTCGAGGCGCCCGGCCCGCGCGGCGATTACCACCCCGACCGCTGCGATGTGATCTATGACGGCCGCATCAGCCCCGATTTCTATGGCTGGGTGTTCCCGCATGGCAAATCCGCCTCCATCGGCATGGGAAGCTTTCTGCGCGAAGTCGATCTGAAGAAGGCCACCGCCGATCTGCGCGAGGCTTCGGGTCTCGCCGATTGCAAAACAATCCGCAAAGAAGGCGCGCCAATCCCTCTCAGGCCGCTTGATGAGTGGGACAATGGCCGCGACGTGGTGCTGGCGGGCGATGCCGCCGGTGTGGTTGCGCCGTCGAGCGGTGAGGGGATCTATTACGCCATGGTCGGCGGGCGCGTAGCCGCGATTGCGGCGGCAACTAAGCTACAGACCGGGATGATCAAGGATCTCAAGCTTGCGCGAAAGCTGTTCATGCGCGACCATAAATCGGTCTTCAAGGTGTTGGGCGCGATGCAGGATGCCTATTACAAATCCGATGAACGGCGCGAGCGTTTCGTTTCGCTCTGCCATGATATCGATGTCCAGCGCCTGACATTCGAGGCTTATATGAACAAGGAATTGGTCAAGGCCCGGCCCTTGGCCCATATCAAGATCGGGATCAAGAACTTGGCCCATCTGACCGGGCTTGTCGCCCCCACGCACATATGACCGAGATGATCCCGGCCTGGGTGAACGGCGAATTGACCCCCGTCGAAAAGCTTGAGGCGCATGTAAAGGGCATCCGGCACAAGGCGATCTCGGTCTTCCTGATGCGGAGCGACAAGGTGCTGCTGCAACGCCGGGCGATGGGCAAGTATCACACGCCGGGGCTATGGGCGAATACCTGTTGCACCCATCCCCATTGGGGCGAGGCGGCACTTGATTGCGCCACGCGGCGCTTGGGGCAAGAGCTTGGCCTTGACGATGTCGCGCTGCGCTTCCGCGACACGGTCGAGTATCGCGCCGATGTGGGTGGCGGGCTGATCGAGCATGAGGTGGTCGATATCTTCGTCGGTGAATTGGCCCATGGGCGCGAACCGATCCCGAACCCTGATGAGGTGATGGATACGATCTGGACGCCCCTGCAAGATCTTATAGAAGATGTTGCAGCCAAGCCCGCTGGCTTTACGCCGTGGCTACAGATCTATCTGCGCGATCATGCAGGCGTGATCTTTCAAACCGCCTGAAGCGCAAGACGCCCGCACCATCAGGCGCGGGCTTTTCCTGTCATTGTCGCGACACCCATCGCCTCTAGGGCGGCGGCGGCGATGTCTTGGGCGGTCAACCCGGCATCGGCATACATATCCGCCGGGCTTGCTTGGTCGATGAAACGATCAGGCAAGCACAAGGTGCGGATCGCGACACCGCGATCAAGCTGGCCGCTGGCCGCCAGATGGTGCAGCACGATCGCCCCAAAACCCAGCATCGCGCCCTGCTCCACCGTGACCATCGCGGCATGATCCGCCACCAGCTGATCGACCAAGGCGGTATCGAGCGGCTTGGCAAAACGGGCATCCGCGATCGTCACGCTCAGACCACGGGCCTCAAGCGCGCGGGCGGCATCGGTTGCCTCGGCCAGATGCGCGCCGAAGGACAGGATCGCGATGTCGCGGCCTTGCTGGATGATGCGGCCCTTACCGATCTCCAACACCTCGCCCTGCTCTGGCATCGGCACACCGGTGCCCTCGCCGCGTGGATAGCGCAAGGCAATCGGCCCGCTGTCATGGGCCGCGGCGGTGGCCATCATATGGACCATCTCGGCTTCATCCGCACAGGCCATGACGGTCATGTTGGGCAAAGCCGCAAGGAAACCGATGTCGAACGCACCCGCATGCGTCGGCCCATCGGCACCCACCAGACCCGCGCGGTCGATCATGAAACGCACCGGCAGGTTTTGCAGCGCCACATCATGGACGACCTGATCATAGCCGCGCTGAAGGAAGCTGGAGTAAATGGCGCAGAAGGGGCGCATGCCCCCCGCCGCCATCCCGGCGGCAAAGGTCACGGCATGCTGCTCGGCAATGCCCACATCGAACACCCGGCCCGGCATCACCTTTTGCAAGATGTTCAACCCCGTGCCGCCCGGCATGGCGGCGGTGATCCCGACGATGCGGCTATCCCCCTCGGCATGGCGCTTGAGGCATTCGCCAAAGACATTGGTATAGGCGGGCGCATTGGGTGTGGATTTCTTCTGCACACCCGTGGCCACATCGAATTTGTTCACACCGTGATAGCAATCATCCGACAACTCGGCGGGGGCATAGCCCTTGCCCTTCACGGTCACGGCATGGATCAACACAGGCCCCGTTGCGCGCGCCTTGGCGCTGCGCAGCACGTTCAAGAGCTCGGCCATGTTATGACCATCGACCGGACCGATATAGGTAAAGCCCAGATGCTCGAACAATGTCGCGGATTTCTGGTGGCCGGTGACCAATTCGCGCGCACGCTCCGCGCCTTGGCGCAGCGGTTCGGGCAAGTGGGCGGCAACGCCATCGGCGATATCCTTGAGTGCGGCCAAGGGCGAGTTCTTGGCCAAGCCCGCTAGATAGCTTGACATCGCCCCCGTCGGCGGCGCGATGGACATGTCGTTATCGTTGAGGATCACGAACAGACGCCGGCCGATATGGCCCGCATTGTTCAGCGCCTCATAGGCCATGCCGGCGCTGATGGAACCATCGCCGATCACGGCAATCGCATCGCCCGTCGCCTGCCCCATCTCGCGCGCCATGGCGAAACCAAGGGCCGCCGAAATACTTGTAGAAGAATGCGCCGCGCCGAAGGGGTCGTAATCGGATTCGCTGCGCTTGGTGAACCCTGACAACCCATCCTTCTGGCGGAGCGTGCGGATGCGGTCGCGGCGGCCCGTGACGATCTTGTGGGGGTAGCACTGATGGCCCACATCCCAGACTAGCTTATCATAGGGCGTGTTGAACACCGCATGGATCGCTACGGTCAATTCCACCACGCCCAGCGACGATCCCAGATGCCCGCCGGTTTCCGACACGGCCGAGATCGTCTCGGCCCGCAGTTCATCGGCGCATTGTTTCAGCTCTTGGTCAGTCAACCGACGCAGATCGGCGGGATAGCTGACACGGTCGAGAACGGGGGTATAGGGTCTGTCGGTCATTTTGCTGGTCCTCCCGAACCGGCGGTGGAGAGACGAAAAAACCGCAGGCAGGGTCTGTCCCGCCTGCGGCTTGAGGCACCTCACGAAGGGACGTAAGGGTCAGGTGAAACCGGGGGCGAGGCTGCCCGCCCCCGGTCGCATGTCATATGGGCCAAGGCCCGCATCACTCACTCAAAGGCCGAATAGTCCGGCGCGCCATCAAGAACGGCAAGCTCGGGCCAGTTGCGGATCACGTTCAGACCGTTGAGCGGCTGCTGCTCACCTTGGTGGCAGGTGCGGCAGGCAAGCTTGGGCACATCGGCATAGACCGGACCAAGACGCTCGGCGGGCAGCACATCCTGCAAGGGCAGGATGTACAGTTCGAGCGTTTCTTGCACCATCGCGATACCAAGGCTGGCGGTGGCCCATTGCGGGGTCACCTGGCCGGGATCGTAGAACGCGCGGCTGTTGTGGCAGAAGACGCAGTTCACACCCAATGAATTCGCGAAGTAATTCATGAAGGCATAGGTGCGCTCGGCCTGTTGGATCAGCGGATCGCCCGGTTGCTGCTGTACGCGGCTTTCAAGGTCATGCACGCCGATATTGGCGTAATTCCCGTTCTCATCCGCAAGCAAGTAGGTCTCGAGGTAATCCGAGGGCAGCGAGGTGAAATTGCTCACCATCGTCACCCGGTTCTGATTGGCCGACCATCCCGCCACGTTTGAATTGACCGGGCTGACCTTGAACCAAACATTGTTCGGCACGGCCTGACCGCGGTGACAGGTGTAGCATGTCACCCCGACCTCGGCATTGGCCTGAACATGGCCGATCCAGTTCTGGTTGATGTTCTGGGTCATCTCGATCATCGAATAGGCGACTTGGGTCTGGTAACTGTCGTTACCCGGCTCAAGCAGATCGGGAATGCCCGTCCAATCTCGCATCGCGGTGACCAGACGCTCGTAGTTCTCCGGCGTCAGGTTCGCCAGCGCGGGCGGCACGCCATCCGCGCTGCCCATCATTGCCGCACCTTCGGCTGGCACGATCGGCTCCGAGGTGAAGAACCCTTCAACATCGGGGTAGACCGCCAGATCGCTCACGAACTCCTGCACATGCATGCCAGTGCCGCGTGGGCCGGTCTGTTGGCTTTCGGTCGGGAAGGGTTGGCCG
>JAQCLA010000209.1 GCA_027592105.1 Pseudomonadota bacterium
TCAAGAACAAGGAGGGCTGGGGCGAGAAGAGCGCGGCAAATCTTTTTGACGCGATCGACGAGCGGCGGCTCATCGGCCTTGGCCGGGTGATTTTTGCCCTCGGCATCCGCCATGTGGGCGAGGTTGCGGCCAATGATCTGGCGCGCCATTTCGGCAGTTGGGCGCAATTCATCGATTGCTTGGACCGCGCGTCACGTGAGCCCGCCGCCCATGCCCCCGATGCACGCGCGCGCAAACCGCTTTTGTCCCAAAGCCCCGCATGGGCCGAGATCACCGGCATCGACGGCATCGGCGAGGCGGTGGCGCTCGCACTGACCACGACACTCAGCCAAGGGGCCGAGCGCGCCTCGGTCGATCGGCTGGTGGCGCATCTCGACATCCAAGCACCCGTGGCCCGCGCCAGCGCCGACAGCCCGGTCGCAGGCAAGACCGTGGTGTTCACCGGCACGCTGGAGAAAATGACCCGCGCCGAGGCCAAGGCGCGCGCCGAGGCGCTTGGTGCCAAGGTCGCAGGCAGTGTATCAGTCAAAACCGATCTGCTGATCGCAGGCCCCGGCGCAGGCGCCAAAGCCAGCAAGGCCGCAGAGCTGGGGGTCGAGACCATCGACGAGGATGGTTGGCTTGCCCTGATCAACGGGCTGTCCGGTGGCGGCGATGGCTGAGGTCAAGATCCCAAAGGGACGGCCAGATGACCTCTGGCCGCTTTTTGCTGGGCTGGAAACGCTCGATGGGGTTGGGCCGAAAACAGCCAAGCATTACAAGGGTCTGGGGGTTGAAACGCCCAAGGATCTGATCTTGACACTGCCCGTTGGTGGGGTGGATCGGACAAGATCCGCATCGATCCGTGACTTGGCCTTGCCCGGCATGGCCACGGTCGAGGTGGTGATCGGCCGCCATCGCCTGCCCGCCAGCCGGGGCAGGCCCTACCGGATCGAGGTTGAGGATGCCAAGACCAGCTTTCAACTGGTGTTTTTCCACGGCAAATCCGACTACCTGTCGCGGATCTTGCCCACAGGCGCGCGGCGTATCGTGTCTGGCAAGATTGAGCTGTTCGATGGCGTGGCGCAAATGCCCCATCCCGATCATATCCTTGGCCCCGATGAGGCCAGTGAGATCCCGGCATTTGAGCCCATCTATCCCTTGGCCGCTGGTCTGACGCAAAAAGGGCTGCGCCGCGCAATGACGGCGGCCTTGGCGCATGTGCCGATCTTGGGCGAATGGATCGATATTCCGCTTTTGGATCAAAAAGGCTGGCCTGCATGGGATGAGGCCGTTGCGATGGCGCATGCGCCAAAGGGGGCGGCGGATCTAGCGGCAAACGCGCTTGCGCGCGAGCGCCTCGCCTTTGACGAGTTATTCGCCCATCAATTGACCTTGGCCTTGGCGCGGGCTTCGAGCCGCCGGGGCAAGGGGCGCGTGACGCAAGGCAATGGGCGTTTGCGGCAAAAGGTGCTGGAACACTTGCCGTTCAAGCCCACGGGTGCGCAGATGCGCGCCATCGATGAGATCGCCACCGATATGGCAGCGCCTGCGCGGATGAACCGCTTGCTGCAAGGCGATGTGGGGGCGGGCAAGACACTTGTCGCGCTGATGGCGCTTCTCGTCGCGGTTGAGGCGGGCGGCCAAGGTGTGATGATGGCGCCGACGACGATTCTCGCAGGCCAGCATTACGCGAACCTCAAACCCTTGGCCGAAGCCGCGGGCGTGGTGATCGAGATGCTCAGCGGCCAAGACAAAGGGGCTGAACGGCGCGCGAAACTGGCCGCACTCAAGCGCGGCGATATCCAGATCTTGGTCGGCACCCATGCGGTTTTCGTCGATGATGTGGAATTCGCCGACCTCAGGCTGGCCATCGTCGATGAACAGCACCGCTTTGGCGTGCGTCAGCGCATCAAGCTGGGCCAAAAGGGGCAGGGGGCGGATGTGCTGGTGATGACGGCGACCCCCATTCCGCGCACCCTCAGCCTTGCGCAGTATGGCGATATGGATGTGAGCGTCCTGGATGAAAAGCCGCCCGGCCGCACGCCGGTGGCGACAGCCTTGGTCTCGACCGCCCGAATGGATGAGGTGGTCGACCATTTGCGAAAAGCCGTCGCCGAGGGGCGGCAGGCCTATTGGGTCTGTCCGCTGGTCGAAGAAAGCGAGAATTTCGACGCCACCGCGGCCGAAGAACGCTTCAAGCTGTTACGCGCGGCGCTTGGCGACGGGGTGGTGGGGCTGGTGCATGGGCAATTGCCGCCCGATCAGAAAAACGCCGCCATGACCGATTTCGCCGCCGGAACGACCCGTGTTCTTGTGGCCACCACGGTGATCGAGGTCGGGGTGGATGTGCCCAATGCCTCGATCATGGTGATCGAACAAGCCGAGATTTTCGGGCTGGCACAGCTGCACCAGCTGCGCGGGCGGGTTGGGCGTGGGGCGGCGGCCTCGACCTGTTTGCTGATGTATCGGCCACCTTTGGGCGAAACGGCGAAGCGGCGCTTGATGGTGCTGCGCGATACCGAGGATGGCTTTGTCATCGCCGAAGAGGATCTGGCGATCCGGGGCGCGGGCGATGTGATCGGCACGGCGCAATCTGGCCTACCACGGTTTCGCATCGCGGATCTGGAGGCCCAAACCGGGCTGATGGCCTTGGCGCAATCGGCGGCCCGAACGCTGTTGGTGCGTGATCCAGGGTTATTGGGACCGCAGGGGCAATCGGCCCGCGTGCTCTTGTGGCTGTTGGAGCAAGACAAGGCGATCCGGCTGATTTCGGCGGGATAACCCGGTTTGTTCACAAATGTTCTTAAAAAGTTCTTTACAGATGCCGCTGAAAATGAGAACAAAGCAACAACACGCTTTTCTCAGGAGGCTATGACATGACCCGGATCGCTGAAATTCTCACCCATTCGCGCGACACATTCGTCACCGACGCGGTCGGCGTCATCGCCTTGGCGGTATTTACCTATGGCCTGCTTTATTTGCCCGGATTGATCTGATTGCGCTTTCTGCCTGCGGTCTGGCCATGCAGGTGATGCGGATATTCCCCCTCTGTCCTGCCGCATCCGCGCCCTTGTGATGAAGGGCCTGCCTTGGCCAAAGATACGCTGACTTCCGCCGCCCTTGGCCCCGAGGTGCGGCGTTTTTTTGTGATGATTGCTGTGGGGTCAGGCGCTTTGCGCCTGTGCTGCGGCATCCATCGCTTCGACGGTTGCTTCGAGCGAGAGCATGATCGAAGCGTGACGATTACGATATTCGCATGCAGGCGTCAGCACCTCATAGCCGTCAAAGGGTGCCACGGGCGGCGCGGCCCCCTCGGTCAGCATGGCGCGCAGCGCATCGCGGGCGCACGCCACCTCATCACGGTTGCGCCCGATGATGGCGGCCCCCATCAAGGCGGCTGCGGCTTGGCCCAAGGCGCAAGCCTTCACATCTTGGGCAAAGCGGGTGATGCGGCCATCCGCCATGTCGAGATCAACGGTCACGGTCGACCCGCAGAGCGGCGCGCGCTTGCGCAGACTGGCCTGCGGCGCGTCAAGCCGACCTTGGTGCGGAATATCCGCCGCCAAGGCAAGGATCCGCTGGGAATAGAGTTTGATCAGATCGCTCTCGCCGGACATGGGTTCCGCCTGTCTTGTCATCGCTTTATAGGTAGCGCCGTTGCCCGGTTTTGCAAAGAGGTGGTCCATGGCCAAGTTCGATCCCGCCACGCTGCGTTATGATGCCCAAGGCTTGATCCCCTGCATCGCGCAGGAGGAAGAGAGCGGCGCCGTCTTGATGATGGCATGGATGAATGCGCAGGCGGTGGCGCGCACCCTGGCCACGGGGCGGGTGACCTATTGGTCGCGCTCGCGGCAAGATTTCTGGGTCAAGGGCGAAAGCTCGGGCCATGTGCAAGCCTTGGTCGAGCTGCGCATCGACTGCGACAGGGATTGTCTTTTGGCGGTGGTACGCCAGACAGGGCCTGCGTGTCATACCAACCGGGCGGTGTGCTTTTACACGGCGGTGCGCGATGGGGCCGAGGTGGAGTTGATGGCACCCGAGGCCTAGGGGGCGCTGCCCCCATCGCCTTTGGCGATTCCCCCGGGATATTTTTGAAACAGAGAAGGCTCAGAGGCCGATCATGCGCCGGATGTCTTGCGGTGTGGCGCCTTCCGCGCGGTAACTGTGGATGGCGCGGGCATCGTCGCGCTTGGCCAGCCGCTTGCCTGTGTCGTCGCGGATCAGGTGGTGGTGGTGATACTGCGGCGTTGGTAGATCCAGCAGGGCTTGCAGCAAGACATGGATCGCGGTGGCGGCGAAAAGGTCTTGGCCGCGGATCACATGGGTGACGGACTGTTCTGCATCATCGATCACGACCGAGAGGTGATAGGCGGCCCCCATCGCGGGTCTGGCCAAAACGACATCCCCGATCGTGGCGATCATGGTTTGGGCGGTGATGGGGTGATGGCCTTGATGCGCGGGGCCGGTTTCGTCAAAGCCGCGCGCGGCGGCCTGGCGGGTCATGTCCATCGCTTTGGTCATGTCGAGGCGGATCGCATCGCCCGGGCCCATCGCGCCCATGGGGCGGTGGCGGCAGGTGCCGGGATAGATCAGCCCATCGGGGCCGGTGGGCGGCGGGCCGCCCTCTTGCGGGGCGTTTGCCGCATCGCGGATATCGCGCCTTGTGCAGTGGCAGGGATAGGTGAGCCCCATCTGGCCCAGCTGGTCGATGGCCGCGCGATAGGCGGGCAGGTGATCGGATTGCCGGCGCGGCGGGCCGTCCCATGTCAGCCCCAACCACTGGAGATCGGTGATGATCTGCGCCTCCCATACCGGGCGGGCGCGTGA
>JAQCLA010000210.1 GCA_027592105.1 Pseudomonadota bacterium
ACGGCCTCGGCCAGTTGCTGAATGGTAGCGAACTCACCGGTCTCCATACGCCGCTGCCAGGCCCATGCCCGGCCGATGGCACGCAGGATGTGCGGGTCCTGCGCTTGATCCTCGCGGGGCAAGTAGTCGTCGGGCGGCAGGATCTTCGACCGTCCATTTTTTTGCGTAGCTTGAGTGGAAATAAAACGTGGATAGTGTCTGGCGCCGATTTGTTAATTCAGACACGCTGAATTTACAAATCCGTCATCTCCACGACATTCCGATGTCATCGAAGCCAAGCATCTCATCGCTCTGCAACGATCTAGCCCGCATATGCACTCCGCATTGCGCCATTATTTCAATTTGCTGGAGCACGACATGATCCGCACTCTCCTAACAACCGTTTCGGTTGCAACCTTGACACTTTCCGCGACCCTGCCCGCTTTCGCCGACTGGACAAATGAGGTGTCCGTCGTGCGCGTCGGCATCATCGGCGGTGAAAACGAGGCAGACCGCCTCAAGCGCCTGTCCTGCCTCGAGACCAAGATGAATGAGCAGTTCGGCGTTGAGGTCGAATTCTTCCCCGCCACCGATTACGCGGGCGTGATGCAGGGGCTTTTGGCGGGCCAGCTGGAAATGGCGGGCCTTGGGCCGGTGGGCTATGCCGGGATCTACCTGCAAGACCCCGAAGCGGTGGAGCCTTTCGTCGTCTCGTCCAATGTCGACGGATCGCTGGGGTATTATTCGGTCATCGTGACGCGCGCCGACAGCGGCATCACCGATGTTGCGGGCCTACAGGGCAAGTCGCTGGCATGGGCCGATCCGAATTCCTCGTCGGGCTATCTGTATCCCAAGGCGGGTCTCGAGCTGGCGGGGATCGACATCGACAGCTACTTCGGGTCGACCGGTTTCTCGGGTGGGCATGAGCAGGGCGTGATCGCGGTGCTGGACAAGCAGTATGACGCCGCCGCGACCTGGTCATCGCTGATGGGCGAGCGTGCCGAGGGCTACACCCGCGGCAACCTGCGCCGCATGGTCGACAAGGACATGCTCGACATGAACGAGATTAACATCGTCTGGGAATCGGGCATCATCCCCAACGGCCCGACCGTGATCCGCAAGAGCCTGCCCGCCGACATGAAGCAGGCGATGTTCGAGCTTTACAGCACGCTGCATGTCGAAGACCCCGAATGCTTCGCCGCGGTCATGGGCGGTGACGGTGCAGGTTATGTCGCCGTGCCCGAAGGCTTCTACGACGAGACCATCGAACTGCGCCGCCGCGAAGTCGCCGGTTCGCGCTGATCGTTAGGATGGCATGGGCGGCGCGTCACGGCGCCGCCCGTTGCTTTTTGCCCCTCAACAACAAGGAGCGCGCGATGCTCGAAATTACGCAGCTGACAAAGGCGTTCGGCCCCAACAAGGCGGTGGACAACATCACCCTGTCCGTGCCGCAAGGCCAGATGGTCGGCGTTATCGGTCGCTCGGGCGCGGGGAAATCGACGCTTCTGCGCATGGTGAACCGCCTGGCCGAACCGACGGATGGCAAGATCCTTTTTGGGGGCCGCGAGGTGACGGCGCTGCGCGGGCGCGCGCTGTATGCCTGGCGGGCGGAATGCGCGATGGTATTCCAGCAGTTCAACCTTGTCGGGCGCATGTCGGTCATCAACAATGTGCTGATGGGCCGGATTTTCCACCACGGCTTTGCAACGGCGATGTTGCAGATCTTCGGGCCCGAGGAACGTGCGCTTGCGATCCGTGCGCTCGACCGTTTGGGCATGGCCCACACCGCCTTGCAGCGCGCCGAGACCCTCTCGGGCGGGCAGATGCAGCGTGTGGCGATCGCGCGCGCGTTGGTGCAGCAGCCCAAGCTGATGCTGGCCGATGAACCCATCGCCTCTCTCGATCCGCTGAACGCGAAAGTGGTCATGGATGCGCTGCGCACCATCAACCGCGAGGATGGGATCACGGTGCTGGCCAATCTGCACACGCTGGATACCGCGCGCACCTATTGCGACCGCATCGTCGGTCTGATGGAGGGTCGGGTGGTCTTCGACGGCACACCCGACCAGTTGACCGACCGGCAAGCCCGCGAAATCTATGGCGCCGAGGCCGATGACGCCTTCAGCGAGGGGGTGACGTCCACCTCGTTGCGCCCGGCACAGCCTGTACGCGCCCTTGAAGGGGCCGAGTGACACGTAATGGCACAATCCTCCATCGCAACAACCGGCTTCGTCATCCCGCCCGGACAAGACCCGGTTTCCGTGTTCGAAAAGCACCGGGCCGAGCTTTTGCGCTCGCGACTGGTGATGAACATCACCTTGATCGTATTGTTTCTGGCGCTGCTGATCGTGTCGGTCATCATATCGCGCTTCTACCCCGAACGGCTCTGGAACGGCCTGCCGCGCATTTTCGAATATTTCGGTACGGTGATGCCCAGCCTCGAGGCCGACAAGCTGTTCGAGGGGCGCGCCGAAAACGGCAAGGCGGTGCCGGGATCGCTGCTGTTTTGGTATAGCGATATCGGTAAATATGTCCGTCTGTTGTTCGAAACGATCCTGATGGCGATCACCGCCACCATGCTTGGGGTCGCGCTGGCCTTTGTGTTGTCCTTTCCGGCCGCCCGCAACCTTGCGCTGACGCGCTGGAGCAACATCCTGGCCCGTCGCACCGCCGAGGTGTTTCGCGGCGTGCCCGAGATCGTCATCGCATTGGTGCTGGTCTTCGCGGTCGGGATCGGTCCCTTGGCGGGCGTCATCGCCATCGCGATCCACACGGCCGGGGCCTTGGGCAAGCTGTTCTCCGAGGTGAACGAGAATGCCTCGATGCGTCCGGTCGAAGGGGTCCGTTCGGTCGGCGGAAACTGGTTTGCCGAAATGCGCTTTGGCGTCGTGCCGCAGGTGCTGCCGAATTTCGTGTCTTATGCGTTGCTGCGCTTCGAGATCAATGTGCGGGCCTCGTCGATCGTGGGGTTCGTGGGCGCGGGCGGTATCGGGCAAGAGTTGAACCATACGATCAGCTTCTACAATGACGACCGCGTGATGGCGGTGTTGATCCTGATCGTCTTGCTGGTCACGACGATCGATCTGATTTCGGAACGGGTGCGCACGCGCCTGATCGGGCGGGAGAACCTGATATGAGCGATGCAACCTTGCAGCACCCACGCCCCATGCAGGTGACAGCCAGCGACATCGCTGATTTGCGCCAGAGATTTCCCGATGCCTTCGGCAACCGCCGGAGACAGGCGACATCGGCGCTGCTGTGGACCGTGGCGATCGGCTATCTCTTGTGGTCGTTGTGGTATTTCGAATTCGACAAGCTGTTCAATTTCAACGAACGCGCCACAAGGATGTTTTCGGAATTCTTCATCTGGGGTGATATGAGCGGCTGGGACTATGTCGGGATCTACCAGGGCTTGGCCGAAACCATCGCGATGGCCTTTCTCGGCACGCTTCTGGGGTCGATCGCGGCCTTGCTGATCGCATTCTTCGCCGCGCGCAACACCATGCCCCAGCCCATCATCCGCCACGGCGTGCGCCGCTTTCTTGACCTTTTGCGGGGCATCGACAGCCTGATTTGGGCGCTGGTCTTCGTGCGCGCCGTGGGGTTGGGCCCGCTGGCGGGTGTTTTGTCGATCTTCGTCAGCGATGCGGGCACGCTGTCCAAGCTCTATTCCGAGGCGATCGAGAACGTGGATCGCAAGCAGATCGAGGGGGTGCGCGCCTCGGGCGCAAGCCCGGCCAAGAGCATCCGCTTCGGCTATCTGCCGCAGATCGCACCGGTGTTCATCTCGCTCTCGCTCTATTCCTTTGAATCGAGCGTGCGCAGTGCGACCATCCTCGGGATCGTCGGTGCGGGCGGGATCGGCAAGGTCTTGGTCGACCGTTTCCGCGCGGGGTTCTTCGACCAAGTTGCTTTCGTGGTGATCAATATCTTGATCTGCGTCTTCGTGCTGGACTGGTTGTCGGGCAAGGTCCGCGCTCATTTCATCGGCGAAAAGCCGCACTAAGTTGGTCCCTCTCCCATGGGTGTGTCCGGTCCAGTCGCGGCCTTAGGTCGGTGTCTTACCACGGCTTTGTTTCGGAGCGGCTGCAGGCATGTGAGGCATCTATTGTGGGCATGCTCTTGATGACATCGCGTCGATCTATTTTTTTCCACGTAGACAACCTGAAGACCTTCGAAAGCTTCTTTTCGGATCCAGATCACATTGAGCCGGTGAAAGCGGCCGGGCATTTGCTCGAGACCACTAAGGCTGTGGCACCGACATAACGCATCATTCTGTGCGGCATCACTTGATGAGGCCAAAAGTCGTCCGCAGTTGGTGGCTCCAATCTACCCCTGCCAGAAAACATAAATCGTACAGACTGACCGCCGACGCCTCCCGCCTGCAGGTCAGTCGCTTCAGTACCTCCGGCGCCAGATAGGCCAGCCGTAACTGGCGGCTGACATGGCGTTCGGCTAACCTGATTGCCTCGGCCAGTTCCTGGATGGTGGCGAACTCACCGGCATCTATGCGCCGCCGCCAAACCTCAGCCTGATCAAGTTCCAAGGACCAAGGACCAAGGACCTCGAACCTTGGCCCTGAGGCCATCGGATCATGGACCGAGGATCTTGCGTCTCGGGCTCCAGTCTGTCGGGCTTTCGCCCCACCCATTTGAGCGTTCAGGCAAGAGCATGCGGCCAACGACAATGTAAAAGACTGATGCAGTTCTTGAGGCGCAATTTCAGTTGGCAGTTGCTGAGATTTCAGTGCCTTTTGGCCACGCCGCGAATGTTCATGCAGTCCTTATTCTCGCTTGCAGCAAAGGAGGCTCTGCAATT
>JAQCLA010000211.1 GCA_027592105.1 Pseudomonadota bacterium
TACAGTTGAAGTTGTAAACTTGACATGACACTCTGTCTTTAGGGGACCTTGCACTCCTCAGGCGCGGCCTCATGAGCGGCGTGGCATCCCGCCCGCCTTTGACAAGAAGAGAAAGGAGGGGCGTAGGATGTCCAACGATCCCGATAAGGTATGGCCAACCGGCCTGACCCTGAAAGAAGCAGAAGAGGTGCATAGCTACCTCATCGACGGCACACGTGTCTTCGGCGCAATCGCGCTTTTGGCACATGTGCTGGTGGCCGTCTCCACACCGTGGCTTGGCTGAGGGAGGCACATCATGAATAACGCAAAGATGTGGCTCGTGGTGAAGCCCACCGTGGGCGTGCCGCTGTTCCTTGGTGCTGTGGCCGTGGGGTCTTTCGCCGTCCATGTGGCGGTGTTGAGCAACACGACATGGGTTGCCGATTTCCTCTCTGGCGCATCCGCTGCAAGCGGCAGCGCGGCGTTGCAGACCGAGCAGGCAATTTTGCCCGCAACGGCCGATGCGGCGACCTCGCTTCCCATGTATTTGGAAGCACAGGCCGATGGCACCCAATCCATGCGGGTGATCTTGCCCGATGGGCGCACCGCGACACTGGTAGTTGACGATCTGACCCAAGCCACCTTGCGGTAAAAGGCCTGTCCGATGCTGAACGACCGTAACATACGGGTCGGAGGCGGCGACTGATCGCGCACCCCCGACCCGACCCCGGCCCGCCCCCGGTCAACGGGTGGAACGAAGGCGGATATGATGGCCAGTTTACGCGATACCGCGCTGCGCAAGATCCAGACGATCGGCCCGCGATTTCTGCCCTTTGCGGATGTCGCGACCGAGGCGGTGCCGCTGTCGCGGCTATTGCGGCTCTCGCTGTTTCAAGTGACCGTCGGCATGGCGCTGGTGCTGCTGGTCGGCACGCTGAACCGCGTGATGATCGTGGAGCTGGGTGTGCCTGCCAGCTTGGTGGGGCTGATGATCGCCCTGCCGCTGGTCTTTGCGCCGTTTCGCGCGCTGATCGGCTATAAATCGGATATTCACAGATCCGCGCTTGGCTGGCGGCGTGTTCCTTACATCTGGAAGGGCACGATGCTGCAATTTGGCGGCTTTGCCATCATGCCTTTCGCGCTTTTGGTGCTCTCGGGCTATGATCAAGCCGCCGATGCACCGATCTGGATTGGTCATTCGGCTGCGGCCTTGGCCTTTTTGCTGGTAGGGGCGGGGATACACACCGTTCAGACCGTGGGGCTGGCCTTGGCCACCGATCTCGTCAGCGTCGAAGAGCAACCCAAGGTCGTGGGGCTGATGTATGTCATGCTTTTGTTGGGCATGATCGGATCGGCGCTGATCTTTGGCTGGTTGCTTGAACCCTATTCGCCTGGCCGCTTGATCCAAGTGGTGCAAGGGGCCGCCGTGATCACCGTGGCACTGAACCTGCTCGCACTTTGGAAGCAAGAGCCGCGCGACCGCGCGCGCGCCGCCCGCGTCGAAACACAGCCCGAGTTTCGCGATGCGTGGCGCTTGTTCGTGCAGGGCCGCGCCGCGGTCGGCCTCTTGGTCGTGATCGCGCTTGGCACCATGGGTTTCGGCATGGCCGATGTGGTGCTGGAGCCCTATGGCGGGCAAGTCTTGGATATGGCGGTCGGTGCGACCACGCGGCTGACGGCGGTGCTTGCGGCAGGTGGGTTGTTGGGCTTTGCCATTGCCTCACGCGTGTTGTGGGACGGCGCGGCACCGGTGCAGGTCGCATGGTGGGGCACGCTGATCGGTTTGCCCGCTTTCGCGATGATCATCGCGGCGGGGCCTTTGGGCATGGTGTTGCTGTTTGTCATGGGCACCGGGCTTGCTGGGCTTGGGGCGGGGCTGTTCGGGCATGGCACGCTGACGGCCACGATGCGGGCTGCACCGCGCGCGCAAGTGGGGCTTGCGCTTGGCGCTTGGGGTGCTGTGCAGGCAACGGCGGCGGGGATCGCGGTGGCCCTTGGCGGTGTGATCCGTGACACGGTCGCGGCGCTGCCCGCGGCGCAATTCATGCGCCCCGAGGCGCCCTATACCCCTGTTTTCGCGCTTGAGCTGGCATTTTTGTTGGCGACAGCTGCAGTTTTGATCGCTTTGCGCCGCCGTGAGGCGGGACTTTTCCAGACCAGGCACTATCATCTCGCGACGGGACGACCGGAACGGCCCGCCGCATATACTGACCCCCAGCCGCGCGACAGGCGGCCAACAGGAGAAGAGCCCCATGACGACAGTCGTCTCACGGCTTTATGATCAGGTCGACACCGCCAACCGCGTGGCCGCGCAATTGCGCAGCGACGGTTTTCCGGAAAAAACACTCGCGATCGTGACCAGCGCTGATGTGGCCGCCATGACCGCCGCAGGCGTGCCGATGCGCATTGCCGAGAGCTATGCGCGCCAGATGCAGGCCGGACAGGCGGTTTTCGTGTGCCGCGCGCCCTTTACCCCCTTCGGTGCGGCGCGCCGCGCGATGGAGGTGGCCGATAGCGCCACGGCGTTGGCCGCCGATAACAGCTATCTCCGCCAAGAGCCAAAGCTTGAGCAGCATCTCAACAGCGTGCTCAGCAGCCACCCAATGATGATGACGCGCGATGATTATGTCGGTTCTGGCTGGTCTGACTGGCGCGCGACCCATGCCTTGGGTTGGCCCACGGTGACGCGGCGCCGCGCGGCACCCGATAACCTGATCAAGGGCAGGGGGCCGATGTCGCAGATGTTCTGGCCCGGCAAACTGCTCAGCAACAAGCCGCGCGCATCACGGGTGATGTCGGGGCGCAGGCATATCCTGACCTCGGCGCGGGGTGTGACGGCCCACGCATCCGGTCGCCGCGCGATCCTGAGCGGCCATCCGCGGATCACCGAATTGTTCGGCTGGCCAACGCTGTCCAAGCGCGGCTGAAGCCAAAGCATCGAAAAGCAAAGGCCGGGCATTGTGCCCGGCCTTTTGTCATTCCGCCGCTTGGCGCTTGGGCAAGACCCAGCCAGGGCGCACGAAGTGGCAGGTATAGCCATGGGGCAAACGCTGGAGATAATCTTGATGCTCTGGCTCTGCCTCCCAAAAGGGGCCTGCGGGTTCCAACTCGGTCACCACACGGCCCGGCCATAGGCCAGAGGCGTTCACATCCGCGATTGTGTCCAGCGCCACGGACTTCTGCGCCTCATCGACGTAGTAGATTGCCGAGCGATAACTTAGCCCGCGATCATTGCCTTGGCGGTTGGGCGTGGTCGGGTCGTGGATCTGAAAGAAGAATTCGAGGATCTGGCGATAGCTGATCACGCTTGGGTCGAAGATGATCTCGATCCCTTCGGCATGGGTGCCGTGGTTGCGATAGGTGGCATTGGCCACATCGCCGCCCGTATAGCCCACCCGCGTGCTGATCACGCCGGGTTTGTGCCGGATCAATTCCTGCATGCCCCAAAAACAACCACCTGCCAGAACGGCGCGCGCGGAACTCATGCGATATCCTCCACCTGATCGAGATAATCCCCGTAGCCTTCGGCGACCATATCGTCGCGATGCACAAAGCGCAGCGAGGCCGAGTTGATGCAATAGCGCAAACCACCCCGGTCGCGCGGCCCATCGGGAAAGACATGGCCCAAATGGCTGTCGCCATGTTTCGAGCGAACCTCGGTGCGGATCATGCCGTGGCTGATATCACGCAACTCGACCACATGGGCCGGTTCGATAGGTTTGACGAAGCTGGGCCAGCCGCAGCCGGATTCGTATTTGTCGGATGAAGCAAAAAGCGGCTCACCCGAAACGATATCGACATAAAGGCCCGGCTCTTTGTTGGCGAGATAGGCGCCGGTTCCCGGCCGTTCGGTGCCCGATTGTTGGGTCACATGGAATTGCTCGGCGCTTAGCGCGGCGATGATATCGGGATTCTTGGTGTAGCGGGTCATGCGGTATCCCTGTTCTTGTCGGTCTCATCGCTATATGGGGCGCGCGGCCTGCGCTGTCCAATCACGGCCATATAAAAACGCCCCGCCCTGGAAAGGGCGGGGCGTTGATGAAAAGCAAGACTGTAGGATCAGGGCTTAGCTGCCCCAAGCGCGAACATCGCCGCAATCCATATGCACGAAATTCGAACGCGAATACCGCCCGACCCCGCCCGCATTGCAGGCGCGCGCCGCGTTGAAGATTTGCGTGACTGTGCGCGAGGACAAGCGCAGATCCGCCGCCTCGCCGCGCATGTGAAGCGAATTGCGCGCAACACCCGAAGATTGGCGGCGCAGCATTGCGTTCGTCTCGGCACTGCGGAAGCCCGACAGCAGCGTGAAAGGCTCGGATGTGTCGAGAAGGTTGTGCGAGGCGGTCATGATATCAACAGCGCGCGGATCGATCCGATGCACACGCCCATTGCGCCAGTCGCGCATGAAATGATTGATCTCATCCAGAGCGGGTTGGATATACTCCCCCTCGATCCAGTAGATCATATCGAGGCTTTCACCGGCGCGGCCGTTGTACATGCGCAAGCGGCGGATATCGCCCGCACCGCGCAGCAAACCGGCTGCATTCGCCATCACAGGGGCCGCCGTGACAGCCGTCGCCGCAAAGGCGCGCAGAAGTGCGCGACGCGTGACCTTTGCTTCAATCATTGCTCCGATTGCCCCATGTCGTATTCGCCCTTGTCCCACAGCGACCCCTTGTTTCGAGGCCGTCTTTTTTGCATTCCTCCCACAGGCGCAAGGAAATGAATGACATATCTGAAAGTTTTGGAAAAGAGTCTGTGATCATTCTTGGGTTGGTTTTTTCGGTTTTCGGCGATTTTCCGCCAGTTTGG
>JAQCLA010000212.1 GCA_027592105.1 Pseudomonadota bacterium
CTTGTTCGCCATTCCTTGTCCTCCGTCTCCTATACATAACGGTGGACCAATTCAGATGCGGAGGCTCAGTGCCTCCACCATTCCTTGACACGGCGCCAAAGACATTGTTGCCGCGTCGGATCGTAATCGAACATCTTGGCGCACAAGGGGATTATCCTGCATGCGTGCAAGCCTTGTCTCGGCATGGCTACAAGCTTGTCGGGCGCACGCGCAACAACGCCCTGTACATGCTTGAGACTGCCTGAACGGCCAGAAAAGACGATCTGCTCAGCGAGCTGATCGCCATGATCGCTTCGAAAGCCATGCGCCTAGCGCGGGTCGCCCTCATAAAGCTGTCGCAACGGTCACCGCTTCATCAACCGCCGTTTTGTTGCGCGGGGCCGCAGTGATGGGTGCTGAATATTCGGGCAGATTGGGAATAGCCGTGTCGGCGATCCGTGTTTTGCTTGTGGGCCATGGCGCGCCAAGGCACCTTCAAATTATCGAACAGTGGCGCACACCTCCTCCCTTCCTGCGTGTGCTGCATGGACGATGTGAAAAGCCTGCTGGCGGCCCGGCCCCTCGTCTCTCTTCCACATGGCCGGGTCGTCAGTTTTTTCCTCGCCTCAAGCCAGTATGTTTGCCTTTCTTTTGCTGCATTGTTGCGACTGTCTTGCCGTGTTTCGCGCCGATGCTTGGCGTATCGCAACCAGCATGATGATGCGTGCCATGTCCAAGAACGCCCCAGCACGCCACAGCCCCCTGTGCCACGCACGCCCCCTGCACCACCCTTCCGCTTTTCCGATTGGGCCAGCCTCTGATAGGCTGCGCGCGGAGGTGCAATCACCATGCCGCAGCCAGAGGATGACGATCCCGTCACCGCGATCCGCAATATCGGCCCTGCCATGGCGGCGGATATGGCGCGCGCGGGCATCACCACCGCCACCGCCTTGCGCGCGATGGGGGCAGATGCGGCCTATGGCGCCATGATAGCGGCGGGAACACGGCCGCATTTCATCGGCTATTACGTGCTGCACATGGCGCTGCAGGGCAGGCCATGGAATGATTGTAAGGGGGCCGAAAAGGCCGCGTTGCGCGCAAGTTTCGATGCACTCAAGGCCGGGCTGGCCGATCCTCTGCTAGACAGCGCCTTTGAGCGGCACCTCGATCAGATCGGCACCGGGCGCAGGCGTTGAGCGCAAGAAAAACGGGGCCGCCCGGCTGGGCGACCCCGTGATTTCGATCAAAACGATCGGTGCCGATTAACCGACCAGTTCGAGACCTGCAAAGAAATAGGCGATTTCTTCGGCGGCAGTTTCCGGCGCGTCCGAGCCGTGGACCGAGTTCTCGCCCTTGGACAGCGCGAAATCCTTGCGGATCGTCCCAGCGGCGGCTTCGGCCGGATCGGTGGCGCCCATCACTTCGCGGTAGGCCGCGATGGCGTTTTCACCTTCCAAAACCTGCACAACCACGGGCTCGGAGGCCATGAACTCGCACAATTCGCCGTAAAAGGGGCGCTCTTTGTGGACCGCGTAGAAATGACCGGCCTGTGCGGGGGTCATGTGGATGCGCTTTTGCGCGATGATGCGCAGGCCTTCGGCCTCGATCTTGGCGTTGATCGCGCCGGTCAGGTTGCGGCGGGTAGCGTCGGGCTTGATGATCGAAAAGGTGCGCTGGATGGCCATGTGTTCGCTCCGTGGGGTTGGGATTTGGCGCGGCATTAGCATGGGGCTTGCGGGATGAAAAGCCGAGGCGTTGACAGTATCCCGTCGCCCGGTCAGACAGCGCGCATGTTGCGCATTTCCGATATCTCATACAGCGTTGCGGGCCGCCCCCTGTTGGAGGGGGCAAGCGTGACGATTCCGGCTGGCCACAAGGTCGGCATCGTCGGCCGAAACGGCACCGGCAAGACCACGTTGTTTCGCCTGATCCGGGGCGAATTGACGCTCGATGGCGGCAGTATCGACCTGCCTGCGCGCGCGCGCATCGGCGGCGTGGCCCAAGAGGTGCCGGGCTCGGACGTATCGCTGATCGACACGGTGCTGGAGGCCGACACGGAACGCGCATCGCTTTTGGCCGAAGCCGAGGGCGCCACCGGCACCCGCATGGCCGAGATCCAGACCCGCCTGCAAGATATCGACGCTTGGTCGGCCGAGGGGCGTGCGGCCAGTATCCTCAAGGGCTTGGGCTTTACCGACGCGGAAAGCCGCATGCCCTGTTCGGCCTTTTCGGGCGGTTGGCGGATGCGCGTTGCGCTGGCGGGCGTGCTTTTTGCGCAGCCCGATCTGCTGCTGCTTGACGAACCGACCAACTATCTCGATCTGGAAGGGGCGCTGTGGCTGGAAAGCTACCTGATGCGCTACCCCCACACAGTGCTGGTGATCAGCCATGACCGGGGGCTGTTGAACCGCGCGGTCGGCCATATCCTGCATCTCGAGGGGCGCAACCTGACGCTTTACACCGGCGGCTACGATGTTTTCGCCCGCACCCGGGCCGAGGCACGCGCGGTGCAAACGGCGGCTGCCAAGAAGCAAGACCTCCAGCGCGCCCATCTGCAATCCTTTGTCGACCGCTTCAAGGCCAAGGCCAGCAAAGCCAAGCAGGCGCAAAGCCGGGTCAAGATGCTGGAAAAGATGACGCCGATCCGCATGCCCGAGGATGCGGCGCGCACGGTGTTCACCTTTCCCACGCCGGACGGGCTATCGCCGCCCATTCTGGCGCTTGACGATGTGGCGGTGGGCTATGACGGCAAGCCGGTCTTGTCGCGCCTCTCGCTGAGAATCGACCAAGACGACCGGATCGCGCTTTTGGGCCGCAATGGTGAGGGGAAATCGACCCTGTCCAAGCTTTTGGCCGCAAAGCTTGCGCCGCTTGCCGGGCAACAGACCGCCTCCTCCAAGCTGCGCGTGGGCTATTTCGCGCAGCATCAGGTCGACGAGCTGCATCTTGACGAGACACCGCTGCAACATATCCAGCGCGACCGCCCCGACACGCCACAGGCCAAGCTCAGGGCGGTCTTGGCGGGTTTCGGGTTGATGGCCGAACAGGCGGAAACAGTGGTGGCCAAGCTGTCGGGTGGGCAAAAGGCGCGGCTTTCACTGTGTCTTGCCACGCTGCATGCGCCGCATCTGTTGATCTTGGACGAGCCGACCAACCACCTTGATATCGAAAGCCGCGAGGCGCTGGTCGAGGCGCTGACCGCCTATTCGGGCGCGGTGATCCTGGTCAGCCATGACATGCATCTTTTGTCGCTGGTGGCAGACCGGCTTTGGCTGGTCAAAGATGGCCGCGTGACACCCTATGAGGGTGATCTCGATAGCTACCGCTCCCTTCTCCTAAAAGGTGAAGAAAAGCCCGCAAAGCCACAAAAAGAAAAGGAAAAAGTGAAAACTTTTTCGCGCGACGAGATCAAGGAGCTGCGCGCCCAGCTGCGCAAATGCGAGGCGCGGGTGGCCACCATCGAAGAGATGCGCGGCAAGCTTGCCAGCAAACTGGCCGATCCCGCACTTTACGAAGATGGGCGCATCGGTGAGCTTGAGGTCTGGCAAAAGAAATACGCCGAGCTGATGGAAGGGCTTCAGCGGGCCGAGGCAATGTGGGTGGCGGCTGCCGAAAAGCTGGAAATCGCCGAAAAGACATGAATATTTTCGACTATATCCCCGCGTTTGTTGCGCTTTTCGTGGTGATCGACCCCATCGGGCTTGCGCCGCTGTTCGTGGCACTCACGCGCGGGCAGAGCGTGCGTCAACGCCGCTCGGTCGCCATTCGCGCCACGCTTGTGGCAGTGGGGATCTTGACGCTTTTCGGTCTGGCCGGTGAGGCGGTTCTGAATTTCTTGGGCATCTCGATGCCTGCCTTCCGCATGGCGGGTGGGATTTTGCTGTTCCTGACCGCGCTCGACATGCTGTTCGAGCGCCGTGGTCAACGCAGGCAGGGCCAAGCCGATGGCGCGCCTGCCGATGACCCATCGGTGTTTCCGCTGGCCATTCCGCTGATCGCGGGGCCGGGTGCGATTGCCACGATGATCCTTTTGACAGGCGAGGGTGGTGGCGACACGACGCATATCTTGCTTGTGCATTTGGTGATGTTGGCGGTGCTGGCGGTGGTATTCACGCTGTTCTTGCTGGCCGCCCCGCTTGAACGGCTTTTGGGGCCCACGGGGATCAATGTGGTCACGCGGCTCTTGGGCATGCTTTTGGCGGCGCTTTCTGTGCAATTCGTGATCGATGCGATGCGCGATCTGCAGGTGATCTAGACGCGCCCTTACCCTATATTGATCCCAAGCTACGAAAGGGCGGCGCGTGTCTGGCGATCAAATCGCATCCTTGATGTTTCTGGGCCTTTTGGGCGGCGCGATCGCGCTGTCTTATGTCGCGGCCAATCGTGGCAATCTAAGTCGCGTAGCGCGTCAAGCGGCGCTGTGGGTCTTGATCTTCATGGGTGCCATCGCCGTCGTTGGCCTATGGCCCACGATCCGCGATACGGTCGTGCCGCGCCAAACTGTGATGCAAGACGGGCGCGAGATTGTCGTGCCGATGTCGCCTGATGGGCATTTCTACCTGACGTTAGAGCTCAACGGCACGCCGGTGCGCTTTGTCGTGGACACAGGCACCAGCGAGATCGTTCTGACGGCGGAGGATGCCGCCCGGATCGGGCTTGACCCTGCGACACTGGTCTATTCGGGGCGCGCGCAAACGGCCAATGGCATGGTCGAAACAGCGCCTGTGCGGATCGCGACCATCGCTTTGGGCGGTGTCATCGACGAAGGGGTGCGCGCCGTGGTCAATCGCGGC
>JAQCLA010000213.1 GCA_027592105.1 Pseudomonadota bacterium
ATCTGGGCGCGGCTTGCCTCGTTCATGCGTCACCGCCTTGGCCCAAGCGGATGATCAGGGGCGCATCGGTTTCATCCCATTCGCCATAGCGGGCAAGCTGGTCGAAATCGCCCTTGAAGCGCGTATCAGGCACGGCGCGGCGGGCGGAAAAACCCCAGTCAGGATCATGCATATGCAAAAGCCGCTTGCTGAGCCGCGCGGCCATTTCGGCCAGTTCACCGCTACTGGGATCATGTGCCACGATGTCGGGATTTGCGCCAAGGCCGATATAGGCGATGTGGCCCGCGACACTGCCCTTGGGCAGGCCGAAACAGCCGGCGGACACCATCAACGCCTCGATCCAAAGCTGCTTGTTGAAAAACTCTTGCTGCTCTTGGGTCGGCGGCGCGCCGGTTTTGTAATCGTAAATGGCGAAGCGGCCATCTTGCATCTGGTCGATGCGGTCGGCCTTGCCCACCAGCGTGACGCCGGTGCCGGGAACCAGCCATTCCGATTTCGCCTCGGGGGCCAAGGGCGCGCCGCGCTGGCGGCGGATAATCTCGGTCTCGAGGAAGTAGCCCGCCGCGCGCGCCATGCGGGCGCGCCACATGCGGCGGACGGCAGGGAACGGCGCCTCATCATCCAGCACGCGGTCGGTGAGCGACATCAAAAGCGCCAAGGCCGCATCCGGGGGCGGCAGCGCGTCGCGCGTTTCCTTCAAAAACAGCTCAAGCACCTTGTGCAAGATCGTGCCGCGCAGCCGCGCGTCGGGATCGCTGCGCAAGGGATCAAGCGCGCGCAGGCCAAGCACATGGGTGGCATAGATCGCGTATGGGTCGCGGATCAGCTTTTCGACCTCGGTCAAGGCAAGGCGCTTGGGCCTTGCGGCAGGCGGCGGCGCGGGCGATGGGCGCGGCGCAAAGGGGATCGTGGCGGTTGGGGTTAACAACACCTCGGCCATGGCAAGGCTTGCGGTGCCACGGTCGCGCATGGCTTGGAGGGTGGCGCGTGTCTCGTCGCTGGCCCCCTCCATCAGGTTGATCAAGCGGTTCAGCCAGCGCGAGGGGATGGTATCGGTCTCGGCATTGCGGGCGGCGCGGGTCAGCCACACCTCGGGCGCACAGATCGCCTGTTGGAAATCATGCGCCGAAAGCCCGATCACCCGGTCGGGCAGGCGCAGGCCGACCTTTGCGCGCAAGCTGCGGTTCAGCCATGGATCGGCACCGGGCGCAGGTGGCCAGATGCCATCGTTCAGCCCGGCGCAGATCAACAGGTCGGCCCCTTGCACACGGGCCTCTTGCGTGCCCCAGATCAGCACATCGGCATGGGGGAAAAGCGGCTGACGCACCTCGCGGTCGCGGGTGAGCGCATCGAACAGATCGCGGTAATCCATGGCCGAGATCGGGCCGCCATGCACGCCTTCGGCCACCAATTCGGCCATCAGGGCGGCGGCGGCCTCGCCTGCCATTTCCTTGTAGAGATCGCCACTCCCGTCTTGGCCGGGACCGGCGGCAAGGGCATTGGCCCGCGCGATATGGCGGGCGACGCGATCGGCCAAGGGGATCGATGCGGGGTCGGCGGGGGCCAAGATGTGATCGGCAAGCCAGCCCACCCAAGCGAGCGCGCCTGCATCCTTGTCGCGTTTGGTCGCCCAATCGATCAATACCGCACGCGCAGGCATGCCGGGTTTGCGGCGCAAAAGCTGCAACTCCAGATCGCGGGTGCGCTTGAGGTGATCGCCGCGATCCAGACCGGTATGGCACAGCGGATGCTTGAGGATCACAGCAAGGCTTTCCGGGTCGGCGGGGCGCGCGGCAAGCGCTGCGATATGGCGCAAGAAGCGGCCGGGCGGGGCGAGCGACAGGGGTTGGCCCGCGCTGTCATCGGGGCGAATGCCCCAGCGCGCCAAGGCCGCCGTGATCTGGCGTGTCAGCACCCGGTCGGGCGAGATGATGGCGGCGCGCTGCCCCTCGGCCACGGCTTGGCGCAGGCGCAGCGCGATGGCGGTCGCCTCGGCCTGTGGGTTGGGCGCTTCGAGAAGGGTCACGCCCTCCATGGCGGTGCCAACATCGCGCAAGCTTGGTGCCTCGGCCAGCCATTGGTCGGTGACGGGGGCCGGGCGCAGCGCCAGCGACACCAGCGCGTCGCGCCCATCCACGGGGCGGGCGGCGGCGGGCCAATCGGGGATGGCATGGGGATCAAGCCCCAGACGGTCGGCGAATTTGGCAAGCCGGTATTGCGGATGATCCTCGCCATCCAGACCGGCATGGCGGTCTTGCAGCAGCCGCGCCCAGACATCGCGCGGCATGGCGCGGTCGAGCCCGGGCAAGATCACCGCCCCTTGCGGCAGGCCCGCCACCGCCGTCATCAGCTGCGCGGTCGCCCCGCGCGAGCCGGTCGAGCCTGCGACGATGACCGGATAGCCCGGCGGATCGTCACGCCAGCGCGCGGCAAGGGCGGCCACGATCCGGGTTTGACGCGCGGCTTGGGTCAGCGCCGCCTCGTCGGCCATGAAATTGGTCACGATCTTGAGGAAACTTTGCGCGCGCTGCCAATGCTCGGCATGTTCGGCCATGTCGAGACCAGCGATATCCGCTGGGCTGACACCCTCTTCGAACATCTCGCTCATCAGATCGGCAAGGCTATCGGCCAGATCGTAAAGCGCCGCGCGCGGGGCGAGATCGGGATTGTGATCGAGCAGCGCGCCGATCAGGCGGACCAGCTCCAGCCGGAGCCGGAGAGGCGGGATGGCCGCTGGGATGCCCGCGATATCGGCATCTTCGCCCAATGTCAGAACCGGGCGGATGCGGGGCAAGAAACCCGCGCCGCGCTGTGCGTAAAGCGTGCGCAAACGCCGCTCCATCCGCGCATTGGCGACGTAGAGATGGACGCGCGCGATCGCCTCGGGCGGGTGGTCTGTCGACAAGGCCTCAAGCCCGTCGATCAGCGCGGCGCAGAAATCGACACCCAAGGGGGTGGCGTACAGGCGAGGGCCGGGGCTGGGTGAAAAGAGCCTAAGCATGGGCCAACATCACCTCGGCCTGTGCGATCCCCGCGGGGTGGCCGACATCGGCCCAATGGCCGGGATAGGTGACGCCGAACAAGCGCCCCGCATCCATTAGCGATTGCCAAATGTCGAGAAGAGAGAACACCTCGGCCGGGTGATCGGCCAAAAGGGCGGGCGCGATGAGTTGCGCGCCGGTATGCACAAGGCCCGTATCCGCGCGGTCCCAAGACAGCCGCCCCTGCGGATCGGGGGTGAAATCGCCGCCGCCCTGCCGCCCTGTGGCGCACGCGCGCGGCACCAGCAGCACCAGCGCGCCCATCCGCGCGCCATCCCATGCCTGCGTCAGAACGGACAAAGGCGCAGGCCCGGCCCAGACGGCATCGGCATTGAGCGTGGCGATGGGATCACTGCGCAAATGCGGCAGCGCGCGCTTGATGCCACCGCCCGAGTCAAGGATTGCGGGTGCCTCGACCGAGAGCGCGATATCGGGATGATGCGTGGCCAGATGCGCCGCAATTTGATCGGCGCGGTAATGGGCGTTGACCGCGATCTGGCCGCCCCCTGCGCGCGCGGCGGCAATCGCGTGATCAAGAAGCGCGCGGCCCGCGACAGGGATCAGCGGTTTGGGTCGGTCAGCGGTCAGCGCGCCCATGCGGGTGCCAAAACCGGCAGCCAAGATCATCACATCGGGCGTCATGCGGCGGCCCCTTCGGCCCAAGGGGCGGTCAGCGCGCGCAACGCGGCTACGGCTGGGCGCAACGCGGCCAAGGCCGGGTCCGCCACGGCGCGGTCGATCAACGCCCCCGTGCGCGGCAGATAGGCGCGATAGTGCGGCTTGCCCCCCTGCCCCGCCAAGCGATGGAAAATGCCCAGGATGCGCAGGTTGCGCAAAAGCGAGAGTGTCGCGATACGCGCGTTTGCCTGATCTTGCGCCAAGCCGTGGCTGGCGGCAAAGCGCGCGATCAGCGCGGCGCGCCAATCGGCGGGGATATCGCGGCGCGGATCGTCCACGAGCGAGGCCAGATCATAACCCAAGGGAAGTGCCACCGCATCTTGGAAATCGAGAAGCCCGATCCGGGCGGCCCCTTGGCGGTCGGGTAGCCAGATCAGGTTGTCGGCGTGATAATCGCGCAAGGCCAAGACCGGGGGGCCATCGGCATGTGCGGCAAGCGCCATGGCAAGCATGGGTTCAAGCGCGGCCAGACCATGCCCCTTTGGCAGAAAATCGAGCGTTAGCGCGATCATGTTTGCCTGAGCCATTGGATCGGGGCGAGCGATGGGATCGGGCAGCGCCGCTTGCGCTAGCGCCTCGGTCACATGGCTGGCGACAAGATAGGCGGTCTTTGCGTGGGCGGGAGCGTCACGCAAAAGCCGTGCGAGCGTGGCATCGCCAAAATCTTCGAGCAAGATGAGGCCCAAGGCGGGATCGGCGGCGATGATCCGGGGCGCGGAAAGGCCCAGTGCTGCCAAATGCGCGCCGATGCGCAGAAAGGCGGCAAGGCTGTCACGATCAGCCATACTGGCAACTGGGGCTTGCATCAAAATTGCGCTATCCACTTCGCGCGCAAGGCGCAGATAGCGCCGCGCCGACGCATCGCCCGCCAAGGGCGTTTGCGCCGCATCTTGCCAGCCCGCATCACGCAAGAAGGGCGCAAGCGCGGCGGTCATGGGCGCACCATCGCAGGGGTAAGGCGGCGGGCCAGCTCGCAGCCGGGCAGCGCGATCAGCGTGGCAATGCGCATCTCGGCGGTCTGGGGCGGT
>JAQCLA010000214.1 GCA_027592105.1 Pseudomonadota bacterium
CTAGCCCATATGGATTTGTTCGACACGCCCCCAACCGGCCCAGATGCCGCCCGCCCCGCTGGGCCCCGCCCGCTGGCCGACCGGCTGCGGCCCAAGCATCTTTCCGAGGTGATCGGCCAAGATCACCTGCTTGGCCCCACGGGGGCGCTGCGGATCATGTGCGACGCGGGCGCGCTCACCTCGCTTATTTTGTGGGGTCCACCCGGCGTGGGCAAAACCACCATCGCGCGGCTTTTGGCGCAGGAAACGCATCTGCATTTCGTCCAGATCAGCGCGATCTTCACCGGCGTGTCCGATCTGCGCAAAGTGTTCGAGGCGGCGAAACTGCGCCATGCAGGCGGGCAAGGCACGCTTTTGTTCGTCGATGAAATCCACCGCTTCAACAAGGCGCAGCAGGACGGGTTTTTGCCGCATATGGAGGATGGCACGATTCTGTTGGTTGGTGCCACGACCGAAAACCCAAGCTTTGAATTGAACGCCGCCTTGATGTCGCGCGCCCAAGTCTTGGTGCTGAACCGGCTTGGTGATGATGCGCTCGCGCAGATGATCGCCCATGCCGAGGCCACCTTCGACCATCCCTTGCCGCTGACCCCTGATGCGCGGATGGCGCTGATTTCCATGGCCGATGGCGATGGCCGCGCGCTGCTCAATCTGGTGGAACAGGTCGCGGCGTGGAGGCTGGACGCCACCCTTGATGCAGCAGCCCTTGGTCAACGCCTCCAACGCCGTGCCGCGCAATACGACAAATCGGGCGAGGGGCATTACAACCTGATCTCGGCGCTGCATAAATCCGTGCGCGGCTCAGATCCCGATGCGGCACTTTACTGGCTGGCACGGATGCTTGAGGGCGGCGAAGACCCGCGCTTTCTGGCCCGCCGCATCACCCGCATGGCGGTCGAGGATATTGGCCTCGCCGATCCCGGCGCACAGCGCCAATGCCTTGACGCTTGGGCCACTTACGAGCGTTTGGGCAGCCCCGAGGGGGAATTGGCACTGGCCCAAGCGGTGCTTTATCTGGCGCTGGCGCCCAAATCGAACGCCGCCTATGTCGCCTACAAGGCAGCACGCGCCAGCGCGCGCAGCACAGGCTCGGCCCCGCCGCCCAAGCATATCCTGAACGCGCCCACCAAGATGATGAAGGATCAAGGATATGGCGCGGGCTATGCCTATGATCACGACGCCGAGGATGGGTTTTCAGGGCAGAATTATTTCCCCGACACGATGGCGCGGCCCAGCTTTTACGCACCTGTCGAAAGGGGCTATGAGCGGGATCTGAAAAAACGGCTCGATTGGTTCGCGGGTCTGCGCGCCAAGCGTAGGGGATAGGGCGTTTTCGCCCGGGAAAACGCACCGCAAAACCTCAGTTTTTCGCCACCCTCCGCGCCCCCCCATTGACTTGGCCGCGCCGTCGACACATGCACCCATCTATGACAGCCATTCTCCAAGTTGCACTTGGCGGTGCCTTGGGTGCCGTTCTCCGATACCTCACAGGGATCGGCGTGCTGCGCGTTTTCGGCGCCACGCCCATGCCTTTGGGTGTATTGGCGGTCAATGTGCTGGGCTCGCTTTTGGCGGGTCTGTTCGTGGCTTTCGCCGCACAGCGCGGGGCGATGCACCTCTCGCCGTTGATCGTGACGGGTGTCTTGGGTGGGTTCACCACCTTCTCGGCCTTTTCGCTGGAGGCGGTCGCCCTTTATGAGCGTGGCGCACTCGGGCTTGCCACGATCTATGTTTTGGCAAATGTCATCCTTTCGCTTGCGGCGCTGATGCTCGGCCTCGCCCTTGGCCGGAGTCTCGCATGAGCGGCGTTCAAACCCTGACGGTTGCCATGGGCGATGGCGATCAGCGCCTTGATCGCTGGTTCCGCCGCCAGTTTCCCCATATCCCGCAAGGGCGCATCGAAAAGATGTGCCGCAAAGGCGAGATCCGCATCGATGGCGCGCGCGCCAAACCCGCCAGCCGGGTCGAGACGGGTCAGACCATCCGCATCCCGCCCTTGCCGGACGAGGCTGCGCCCGATTATGTCGTGGCCCCGCCGCGCATTTCCGATGCCGATACCGCGATGATGCGCCAAGCCGTGATCTGGCGCGACGATCATATCATCGCGTTGAACAAGCCCGCGGGCCTGCCCACCCAAGGTGGGTCTGGCCATAGCCGTCATATCGATGGTCTGGCCGAGGCGCTGTGTTTCGAGCTTTCCGAAAAGCCGCGCCTTGTGCATCGCTTGGACAAAGACACATCGGGCGTTTTGTTGCTGGCGCGTACCCGTGCGGCCGCCGATGCGCTGACCAAAGCCTTCCGGGCGCGCGACACGCGCAAGATCTATTGGGCCGTTTGCGCCGGTGTGCCCAGCCCCCGCATGGGCACGATCCGCTACGGCCTTGTCAAAGCCCCCGGCCACGGCAAGGGCGGTGAGGGCGAAAAGATGCAAATCGTGGACCCGCGCGATGTCGATGCAACCGAGGGCGCCAAGCACGCCCATACCGATTACGCTGTCCTCTCGGCGCTGGGCTCGCGCACGGCTTGGCTGGCGCTGGTGCCGATCACCGGGCGCACCCACCAGCTGCGCGCGCATATGGCCGCGATCGGTCACCCGGTCGTGGGCGACGGCAAATATGGTGGATCGAGCCAAGAGAACCTTGGCGATGGTTGGGGCGCGCAGCTGGGCGGCGATATCAGCCGCAAGCTGCATCTGCATGCCCGCTCCATTACCATGACCCATCCGGTCACGGGCAAGCGCCTGACATTCACCGCCCCCTTGCCCGATCATATGCAGCGCACATGGGACCATCTGGAGTGGCGCGCCAGTGATGTGCCCGCCGACCCCTTCGAGGACCCGGTTTGAGCGAATTGCGCCTTGTCATCTTCGATGTCGATGGCACGCTGATCGACAGTCAGGCACATACTTTGGCGGCGATGGATGCGGCCTTTGCCGCCCATGACCTGCCCCCGCCCGCGCGTGCGGCCACGCTGTCCATCGTCGGGCTGTCGCTGCCGATTGCGATGGCGCGGCTTGCCCCCGATCAGCCGGACCACCACGCCACGCTGGTCGAAGCCTACAAGGATGCCTTCGGCCAGATGCGCCGCGCCCCAGATGGTGGGGCGCTTTCGCCGCTATTCCCCGGTGCGCGCGACGCACTTGCGCAATTGGCCGCGCAGGATCACACGCTTTTGGCCATCGCCACCGGCAAATCGCGGCGCGGCATGGCGCATATTCTCGATCTGCATGATCTGCACGGACTCTTCCAATCGGTGCAAACCGCCGATGATCACCCCTCCAAGCCGCATCCATCGATGGTCGAGGCCTGTCTGCGCGACACGGGGAGCTTGCCTGCGCGGGCCGTAATCTTGGGCGACACGACCTATGACATCGATATGGGGCGCGCGGCGGGTATCCATGCCTTGGGTGTGGCCTGGGGCTATCACCCGGCCCAAAGCCTGACCGCATCGGGCGCACATGCGATTTTGCACAGCTTTGACGCATTGCCCACAGCGCTTGACCGTATATGTCCGCCCGAATGATAGGTGGTTGGAAAGCAAAACGGTTCTGGAGCGCGGTCTCGGTCGGCGAGGTCGATGGCGGCTATGGCGTGATGCTTGACGCGCGTCGCGTCATGACGCCCGGCAAGATCCCCCTGACCCTGCCCAGCCGCGCCATGGCCGAGGCGATTGCCGCGGAATGGGACGCGCAGAGCGGCGAGATCGCGCCGCTGAGCATGCCCGTCACACGCGCGGCCAATTCCGCCATCGAACGCGTCACCCCGCAACGTGCCGAAGTGGCCGCCATGCTGGCCGCCTATGGCGAGACCGATCTGATCTGTCACCGCGCGGCCGCCCCCACCGCGCTGGTGGAGCGCCAAGCAGCAGCATGGGATCCGCTTTTGGTATGGGCGGATGCCACGCTGCAGGCGCCATTGATCGCCACTGTCGGCGTTTTGCCCGTCGATCAACCACCGATGTCACTTGCCCGCCTTGCCGCCCATGTTGGCGCGCTCGATGCCTTTCAGCTGACAGCTCTGCATGACCTGGTGACGATTTCGGGCTCTTTGATTATCGCGCTTGCGACCACCGCTGGGCAAGTTTCACCCGATCAGGCTTGGGACGTGTCGCGAATCGATGAGGATTGGCAAATCGCGCAATGGGGTGCGGATGACGAGGCTGCCGCGATGGCCGCCTATAAACGCGCCGATTTCCTGCGCGCCGCGCAATTTTGGGTCATGTCCCGTGCGAATTGAGCAAGCCCATCGCATCGGTCCAAAAATACTGCGAAAAAACGGTGCAGCACCCCATCATTACGCTGAAAATTTCAGCGTGACTCTAGGGTAGCTACAGTGCTTGCACTTGACCTCCGCATGCGATTTTGCCCTAGTTACGTTCGGCGAGCGTTAACATACGTTTGCACGAACTTACCAAAGCCCTTTGGGGGATTGGAATTGAGCGCCCATAAGGGCGGTCCATCAGGAAGAGGTAGACATGAAAAAATCCATTTTTCTCGGCACACTTGCGGTCGCCGGGTTGGCAGCAGGTCTTGCATCCGCGCAGACCATGGCAGACGTTCAGGCGCGCGGCACGCTGAGGTGCGGCTCGAACGAAGGCCTCGCAGGCTTTGCGTTCCCCGACGCCAACGGCAACATGCAGGGCTTCGACGTCGCGCTGTGCCGGGCAATCGCTGCTGCG
>JAQCLA010000215.1 GCA_027592105.1 Pseudomonadota bacterium
GTAATGGCCGTAAAACAGCACATGCGGCCCCGGCCCATCCATCTGGCCCACCACCATCGGATGGCCCGGCGTGTCATGAACTGCGGCGGCAAAGCCCATGCTTGCCAGATCATCGCGCAACCAATCGGCGGCGGCACGCACATCGCCCGCATGGGCCGGATCGGTCGAGATCGAGGGGATGCGCAACAACGCGAACAAGCGCGCCAGCGCAGGCTCCAGATCGGCATCGATACGGGTCAAAACGGCGTCAAGCGTCATGGGGGCCTCCGGTTCGGGCGCTGCTCAAAACATGAGCAGATACAAGCCGCGCGCAAATGTCCAGTCAGCGCCAAGGGGCCGGTTCTGGGTTGATATAGGTCAAAGCCGGGTGCGCGGCATTTTGTAACTTGGTCCTCATGGGCATCACGGCCTATGTGGCCCGCCAAGACCAAAGCAAGCGTCTTTGACAGCCGGGCCCACAGCAGGGCACGCCGGAAGGGGAGAGACAGCCAGTGGATTACAACACCGCGCTCGACACGGCCTTGGGCCGCCTTCATGCCGAGGGGCGTTATCGCACCTTTATCGATATCGAGCGCCGTCGCGGCCAGTTTCCCCATGCCGTGTGGAACAAGCCCGATGGCAGCGAGCAAGAGATCACCGTGTGGTGTGGCAACGACTATCTCGGCATGGGCCAGCACCCCGTCGTGCTTTCCGCGATGCATGAGGCGTTGGAGGCCACGGGCGCGGGCTCGGGCGGCACGCGCAACATCTCGGGCACGACTGCCTATCACAAAGAGCTTGAGGCCGAATTGGCCGATCTGCATGGCAAGGAAGGGGCGCTTGTCTTCACCTCGGCCTATATCGCCAACGACGCGACGCTTTCCACGTTGCCCATGCTGTTTCCGGGGCTGATCATCTATTCCGACGCGCTCAACCATGCCTCGATGATCGAGGGGATCCGCCGCAATGGCGGGGCCAAGCGGATTTTCAAACACAATGATCTGGCCGATCTGCGCGCGAAACTCGCCGCTGACGACCCCGCCGCACCCAAGCTCATCGCCTTTGAGAGCGTCTATTCGATGGATGGTGATTTCGGCCCCATCGCCGAGATCGTGGAACTGGCCCGCGAATTCGGCGCGCTCACCTATCTCGACGAGGTCCATGCCGTTGGCCTTTACGGCCCGCGCGGCGGCGGCGTTGCCGAAAAGCTGGGCCTGATGGACCAGATCGACATCATCAACGGCACGCTGGGTAAAGCCTATGGCGTGATGGGCGGCTATATCGCGGCCAGTGCCAAAATGTGTGACGCCATCCGCAGTTATGCGCCGGGCTTCATCTTTACCACCTCGATCCCACCAGCGATTGCGGCGGGGGCTGCGGCCAGTGTGCGGCATCTGAAAACCGATCAGGGCTTGCGCGATCTGCATCAAGAACGCGCCGCCGTGCTCAAGCTGCGGCTCAAGGGGCTGGGCCTGCCGATCATCGATCATGGCAGCCATATCGTGCCTGTGATCGTGGGCGACCCGGTGCATACCAAAAAGATCTCGGACATGCTCTTGTCCGAATTCGGCATCTATGTGCAGCCCATCAACTACCCCACCGTGCCGCGCGGCACCGAGCGGCTGCGCTTTACGCCATCGCCCGTGCATGACGCCAAGGCGATGGATGCGCTTGTGCATGCGATGGACGGGCTTTGGAGCCACTGTGCGCTGAATCGTGCCGAGATGGCCGGATAGGCAGATCTGGTTGTTTTCCAAAATAGACCGGCATGATAACGCAGGTTAATGCGTCAGTTGTTGTGGGGAATCACTTCGACATGGTGTAAGCTGTTGGGGACAGGGGACGGTGGAACCGCTAAATATAGCGTCCACAACATCCCCGGGGCAGAGGTGAGTGGTAGATGGGGCAGGATGAAGGCCAGTTCGTTGCAGGCGCCAATGGCGTTGGACGGGTTGTTGCGGCTTCTGCTGGTGGCTTTGATGGCTACGATGTTACGGATGTTCCCCTTGGCGATTTGATGCGCGGCGAGCGCGCGACACTGGGCAAATCGCTGCTCGATGTCGAACGCGAACTCAAGATCCGCGCGGCCTATATCGCGGCGATCGAAAATGGCGATGTCGGTGCATTCTCAAGCCCCGGGTTCATCGCGGGCTATGTCCGTTCCTATGCGCGCTACCTCGGGATGGATCCTGAATGGAGCTATCGGCGGTTCAGTGCGGAGACCGGGTTTTACGGTGTGCATGATGGTGGTCAGCAAGGCAAACAGGCCAAGCGCGCGACCACCGAAAGCCCGCGCCTTGTCGATCCCAACGAGGTGATCGCAGGCGGGCGCATCAGCTTTGCACCCAGCAAGCAAAGCCTTTTCGCTGGGATCGAGCCGGGGGCCTTGGGTTCTGCGGCGGTGCTTGTCGCGCTGGTGCTGGGGATCGGCTACGGCGCTTGGGCGGTGTTGCATGACATCCAGCGACTACAGATCGCACCCATTGAAGATGCCCCCATGCCCTTGGCCGAGCTTGATCCGCTGGCAGGCGCGCGCTTCGGCAATTTCGAGGTTGCACAAGACTTTGGCGCGACCCTGCCCGGACAGGAAGATGCGCCGCGCCTTCTCCGCCCGCTTGCTTTGGACACGCCCGTGCTGACGCCGCGCGATGGCGCCTTGGCGACACTCGATCCCGATCGTGTCGGCGCAATCGGCCCTGATGGCGATGCCGCGCGGATCGCGCCGCTGCGCCCAGCCTTGGCCGATGCGCGCACGCAAGATCAGCCCGAGGCGGCCAATGTCGTGCAGGTCACCGAAGCGCGGGACGACGAGCTGGTGATTTTCGCCGTGCGCCCCTCATGGATCAGGGTCAGCGCTGCTTCGGGTGAAACCCTGTACGAGGGAACGTTGAACCGGGGCGATAGCTATACCGTCGCCATGACGGGCGATGCAGCGCCTGTTCTGCGGTCGGGCAATGCGGGCTCGGTCTATTTCATGGTCAATGGTGTGACGCTCGGCCCGGCTGGTCCGGGTGCCACAGTTGTTCGCGATGTCGAGCTTTCGGCCGATTTCGTGACCGCCAGCTATAGCATGGCCGATGCTGCGGTTGAGCCTGATCTGCCCGAGGTCGCGGCGCTTGTGACGCGTACGGTCGACGGAAACTGAGACCTTGGTGTCACGCTATGCGTGTGCCCCGTTGTCCACTGCGCCTGACATGGCTATCCTACACGCAAAGCCCTGAAGGACGAGCGAAAAGGCCAGCGCATGTCACATAACCCGATCAGACCGTGGCGATCCATTGCGCGGCGCAAGAGCCGCCAAATCCATGTCGGTTCCGTGCCGGTGGGGGGGGATGCGCCGATCAGCGTGCAGACCATGACCAATACGCTGACGACGGATGTGAAGGCGACGATCGAACAGGTCCAGCGCTGCACCGAAGCGGGCGCCGATATCGTCCGCATCTCGGTGCCCGATGAGGGCAGTTCGCGCGCACTGCATGAGATCGTGCGCGAAAGCCCCGTGCCGATCGTGGCCGATATCCATTTCCACTACAAACGCGCGATTGAGGCCGCCGAGGCGGGGGCCGCTTGTTTGCGGATCAACCCCGGCAATATCGGCGACGCCTCCCGCGTGCGCGAGGTGATCAAAGCGGCGCGCGATCATGGCTGTTCGATCCGGATCGGGGTCAATGCCGGCAGCCTTGAAAAGCATCTACTCGACAAATACGGCGAACCTTGCCCCGAGGCGATGATCGAAAGCGGCCTCGACCATATCCGCATCTTGCAGGACAACGACTTTCACGAATTCAAGATTTCCTGCAAAGCCTCGGACGTGTTTCTTGCCGCTGCCGCCTATCAGGGCTTGGCCGAGGCGACCGATGCGCCGATCCATCTGGGCATCACCGAAGCCGGTGGGCTGATGTCGGGCACCATCAAATCTGCCATCGGTCTGGGTAGCCTCTTGTGGGCAGGCATCGGCGACACGATCCGCGTGAGCCTCTCGGCCGATCCGGTCGAAGAGGTCAAGGTCGGCTTCGAGATCCTGAAATCCCTGGGCCTGCGCCATCGCGGCGTCAACATCATCTCCTGCCCCAGCTGCGCGCGGCAGGGCTTCGACGTGATCAAGACGGTCGAGGCGCTGGAAAAGCGGCTCGAGCACATCAAGACGCCGATGAGCCTGTCGATTATCGGCTGCGTGGTGAATGGGCCGGGCGAGGCCTTGATGACCGATGTGGGCTTTACCGGCGGTGGGGCCGGGTCGGGGATGGTCTATCTGGCGGGAAAGCAAAGCCATAAACTCTCCAACGACCAGATGGTTGAACATATCGTCGAACAGGTCGAGAAAAAGGCCGCCGAGATCGAGGCCGCTCGCGCCGCCGAGACACAAGCCGCCGAATAAGCGCGGCCCGTATTTCCCGTTGCGGCAGATAGGGCAGGGGGCTATACCCCGCCCCAGATGCACCCGTAGCTCAGCTGGATAGAGCGCTGCCCTCCGAAGGCAGAGGCCAGAGGTTCGAATCCTCTCGGGTGCGCCATTTCTCTTTTTCGCTGCGCGACCTCCCTTCGGGCCAGCGATGCGCTTGATCTGCTTGGCTTGCGTAGCCGCGTCGGCCTTCAGCCCGCTTTGGGCTGAAACGTCATGGCGTAGCGCGCGCGCAATTCGTTCTTTTGCACCTTGCC
>JAQCLA010000216.1 GCA_027592105.1 Pseudomonadota bacterium
ACAGTCGTTGCCCCGACCCAAGCGGCCTCGGCCCCGCAGCCTTGGGGGCAGTAGAGAACGCGCCCATCCTCGCCCGCCGCAAGGGCCGTGGGCAGCGCGCCGATGACCGCAACCAAGCTGCCATCGAGCGACAATTCACCCAGCGCCATCGCCTCTTCGACCTTTTCACGCGGGATGATGTCGAGCGCTGCCAAAAGCGCCAGCGCGATGGGCAGGTCGAAATGCGATCCTTCCTTTGGCAGATCGGCGGGGGAGAGGTTCACGGTGATGCGTTTGGAGGGCAGCGCGATCGCCATGGCCGAGAGCGCGGTGCGCACCTGCTCGCGCGCTTCGGATACGGCTTTGTCCGGCAGGCCCACGACGGCGAAGGCGGGAATGCCGGGGGTGATGGCGCATTGCACCTCGACCCTGCGCGCCTCGAGCCCCTCGAAGGCGACGGTATTGATACGGGCGAGGCTTTCGGCGCGGGCTGTGTCAAACATGGTTAACGTTTAGCGACGAAGCGTTAACCAAGGGTAAATGCCGCCTGTCACATCTCGGGTGGCGTGATCGGAAAGGGCAGGCGTGGCAGGTCCATCTCATAGGTTGGCTGCTCCGGCCCATCAGATAGGCCCAAGGCGCGCCATTGGCGCAGCGGCGGATGGTTCAGATGCGCCGCGACATAGGCTTGTGCGCGGTCCGACACGGGCAGGCCATAGCCCGCGATACGCATGGCGACGGGGGCGTAGAACACATCGGCCAGCGTGTAGGCGCCAAAGAGGAACGGTCCCTCTGCGCGGTCGTGCGCGGTGGCCCAAATCGCCTCGATCCGGGCAAGATCGGCCAAAACCGCCGCGGAAGGGGTGAAGCCCGCCCATGCATTGCGTAGGTTCATCGGGCAGGCGCCGCGCAGCGTGCCAAAGCCTGAATGCATCTCGGCGATCAGGCTTTGCGCCATCGCGCGCTGGGCAGGCTCCAATGGCAAAAGCCCGCGGTCGGGGAAAGCCTCGGCCAGATGCCACGCGATGGCGATGGAATCGGTCAAAAGCCCACCTTGCGGTGTCTTGAGCGCCGGCACGCTGCGCAGACCGGGGGCGAAGGCCGCCAAATCATCAGCGAAGGCTGCGCGGTAGAGGATATTCGATTGCACCCTGACCGGGATGTCGAAGGCCGCAAAGGGTAGCCAACCGCGCAAGGACCAGCTTGAGTAAGAACGATCCCCGATCAAAAGCGCGTATTCCATCAAAAAATCCCCGTTTGCTTGGGCCAAAGCCAGGATGCGCTTTGCCGTCTCGGCACGATTTCACCGAAGTCAGATTTTTTTCCATCCCAAAAGTGAACCGGAACGCGACCCGCTGCGTAAACACTAACAGAACGTGACTTGCCGATGCGTGATCAAGAGGAACCGGGGGGTCCCAGATGGCACTAGACATGGGTAGCGATCAGAAACTCAGCCGCCGCGCGATGCGGGCCGAGCTTTTGGATGCCGAAACGGAATTGCGCCTTGCTTACGCGTGGCGCGACCAACGCGATGAAGAGGCGCTGCATCGCCTTGTGACCGCCTATATGCGGCTCGCAATCTCGATGGCGGCCAAGTTCAAACGCTATGGCGCGCCGATGAATGACCTGATCCAAGAGGCGGGTCTTGGCCTGATGAAGGCTGCCGATAAATTCGATCCCGACCGCGGCGTACGCTTCTCGACCTATGCCGTGTGGTGGATCAAGGCATCGATCCAAGATTACGTGATGCGCAATTGGTCGATGGTGCGCACTGGCTCCACCTCGTCGCAAAAATCGTTGTTTTTCAATATGCGCCGTGTGCAAGCAAGGCTGGAGCGCGAGGCGCAGGCCGCGGGCCAGAGCCTTGATAAACACCAGCTGCGCCAGATGATCGCCACCGAAGTGGGCGTGCCCTTGCATGATGTCGAGATGATGGAAGGGCGTCTGGCGGGGTCCGATTACTCGCTCAACGCCACCCAATCGGTCGATGAGGATGGGCGCGAGTGGATCGACGCGCTGGAAGATGACAGCGCGCAGGCCTCCGATATCGTCGAGGCCAACCACGACACCGCGCAGCTGCGCGATTGGCTGATTGCCGCGATGCAGGCGCTCAACGAGCGTGAGCGCTTCATCGTGCGCGAACGCAAGCTGCGTGATGAGCCGCGCACCTTGGAAAGCCTCGGTGATGAGCTTGGCCTGTCCAAAGAGCGGGTGCGCCAGCTTGAAGCAGCGGCTTTCGCCAAGATGCGCAAAACACTCGAGGCACAATCCAAAGAGGTGCGGTCATTCTTCGCCGCGTGATCCTTCATGCACCTTTGGTGCTTTTGGTGGGGCTGTTCGTCCTGTCGCTCTCTGTCGCCGCGCCCGATGCGCAGATAGGGCCGGACGAGGCCGTGGCGCCCACCCAAATCATCGCCTTCTTGCGCTGACCCGGCGCGCCTCGCGCAACGGCTTGAGGAGATTGGCATTGCCCTTGGTTGGGCGCGCCCTTAACCTTTGGTGTGGTGCATAAGGGCGACCCGGAATGCTGGCGGACAAGCGGATTTTGTTGATCATCGGCGGCGGGATCGCGGCCTATAAGGCGCTCGACCTGATCCGGCGGCTGCGCGAGCAAGGCGCCGCCGTGACCCCGGTTTTGACGCGCGCGGGCGAGGAATTCGTCACACCGCTGTCGGTTTCGGCCTTGGCTACACAAAAGGTTTACCGCGATCTCTTCGATCTGACCGATGAGGCCGAGATGGGTCATATCGAGTTGAGCCGCGCCGCCGATCTGGTGGTGGTGGCCCCGGCGACCGCCGATCTCATGGCCAAGATGGCGGGCGGGCTGGCAAATGATCTGGCCAGCACGCTGCTTTTGGCGACCGACAAGCGGGTGATGATCGCGCCCTCGATGAATGTGCGGATGTGGGATCACCCCGCGACGCAGCGCAATTTCGCGCAATTGCAGGCCGATGGCGTCATGGTCGTCGGACCGGGCGAGGGGCCGATGGCCTGTGGCGAGTTTGGGCCGGGCCGCATGGCCGAGGTGCCGGATATCGTGGCGGCCATTGGGGCGGCGCTGGGTGATGGCCCGCTCAAGGGGCGCCATGTCTTGGTGACATCGGGGCCAACGCATGAACCCATCGATCCAGTCCGCTATATCGCCAACCGCTCGTCCGGCGCGCAAGGGGCGGCGCTGGCCGCGGCGCTGCGCGATCTGGGCGCAAGGGTAAGCTTCATCACCGGCCCGGCCAGCGTGCCCGCGCCCGCAGGTGTCGATGTGTTCGCGGTCGAGACGGCGCAACAGATGGCTGATGCGGTGGCGGCGGCACTTCCGGCTGATGCGGCCGTCTTTGCCGCGGCCGTTGCCGATTGGCGGGTGGCCAATGCCGCTGGCCAGAAGATGAAGAAGGATGGCACGGGCAAGCCCCCTGCGCTGGAATTTGCGGAAAACCCCGACATTCTGGCCCGCGTGGCGCAGATGGGCGATGGTCGCCCGCGCCTTGTCGTGGGTTTCGCCGCCGAGACGGAGCATGTCGCGGATCATGCGACAGCCAAGCGCGTACGCAAGGGTTGCGACTGGATCGTGGCCAATGATGTTTCGCCCGAGACAGGGATCATGGGCGGGGCGGAGAACGCGGTGACGCTGATCACGGGCCAAGGGGCGGAAAGCTGGCCGCGCCTGCCCAAGGCCGAGGTTGCCCGAAGGCTCGCCTTACGGATCGCGGATGCGCTGGGCTGAGCGGCAACGGCGGACGCCTATTTTGGAAAGATGAAGGGGGACGACATGGGCGTGATGATCGCGATCTTGCGCGAAGATTGGGCCGACCCCATGGTGGGCTTGCCCGATTATGCCACGGCGGGGGCGGCAGGGGCCGATTTGCGCGCCAATCTCTTGCCCGAGGATCGCGCGGCGGGGCTGATCTTGGCCCCCGGTGCGCGGATCTTGGTGCCAACCGGGTTGCGCGTGGCGATCCCAGAAGGTTACGAGATGCAGATCCGTCCACGCTCGGGGCTGGCGCTGAAGCATGGGGTTGGCCTGCCAAACAGCCCCGGAACGATCGACAGTGATTATCGCGGACCCTTGGGGGTGATCTTGGTGAATTTCGGGCAAGAGGATTTTGTGGTGCGCCACGGCGACCGCATCGCGCAGGCGGTGATCGCGCCGGTGATCCAGGCGCGTTTCGCGGCTGTGGACAGCTTGGACCAGACCGCGCGCGGCGCGGGTGGTTTCGGCTCGACCGGGGTGGCGTGAATGATCTTCGTACTTGTCCTGGCTGGAATGCTTTGGGGCCTCGGGCATCTGATGAAGACGCCTTACCGGGCGCGCTTTGTCATGCTTGGGGTGCTGTATCTGGCGGTGGTGGCGGTGCAGTTCCTGCTGCCCTTGGCCCATCCCTTGCGGCAGGCGACGGGCGGGTCTTTGGGCGAGTGGTTGTTTGTGGGTCTGTTGGCGGGTGTGGTGCTGGCCTATCGCGCTGCGCTGAACACCTTGCGTGCGCGTGCGCGGGCGGGGCGCGAGGCTGCGGCCGTGCCGGTGGTAGCACCCAAGGGGCCGTTTTCGGATGACGAGTTGGAGCGCTATGCACGCCACATCACGCTGCGCGAGATCGGGGGCGCGGGCCAGCGCGCGTTGAAGGAGGCGCGGGTGCTGGTTGTGGGC
>JAQCLA010000217.1 GCA_027592105.1 Pseudomonadota bacterium
ATACAAAACGCCCTCACAGCGCCTTGGGATACCGGCCTCCAGCACCGGAAACCATCGTGCCAATAGACCCACGGCCAATTGTGCACTAACAATCAAATCGGACCAGTCAGAGCAGGCTAGGCAATGGCCAACATGGCCAGAACCAAGTGACGCGACACAAAAACAGACCCTTACATGCGGCTGAGTTTCGATTGTAGCTCGGCCAATTGACGTTTGATCTCGTCCAACTCGTCGGCGGCGGCCGTCGTTGTCGCTTCCTCATCGGCAGGGGCTGACCATTGCGCGCCAAGCCCACCTGTCATCGCCTTGATGAACGCCTCTTGCTGCGCGCGCATCGCCTCGAAGCCGGGCATTTTGGCGATGGGGTTGATGGCGGTCATATTCTCTACCATCTTCGATTGCCCTTGCTTGAGCATCTCGAAGCTCATCGACAGAAAATCCGGCACAACAGTCGAGGCTTGCGTCGAGTAGCTGCGCACCAGATCGTTGAGAACTGCAATCGGCAAAACGGTTTCACCACGGCTTTCGTGTTCAGCGATGATTTGCAGCAAATATTGCCGGGTCAGATCGTCGCCGGATTTCAGATCGACGATCTTGACCTCGCGGCCCGCGCGGATGAAGCCCGCGATATCCTCGAGCGTCACATAATCGGACGTTTCGGTGTTGTAGAGCCTTCGGCTCGCATATCGCTTGATCAGAAGCGGTGCGCTTGTATCGGCCATGGGCCTGCTCTCCCTTCCTGCGGTGCAGCGGACTGAGCCTACGCGCCTGCGCGGGAAATGCAAATTTATTGTGCAGTAGCAGAAACGCGAAGGGCAGACCACGTGGGTCTGCCCTTCTGATGTTCATGCCGGCGGGGAGGACGCCTGCACGAATACCTATGCCGTCAGGCGTTGCTCACTTTGCAGCGGCAGCAGCGGCTTTCTTGGCGGCGGTCGTCACTTCGGCGGTTGCCTTCTTGACAGCGGCGGTTGCTTCTTCGGTTGCTTCCTTGCCGGCAGCCATCATCAGCTCGACGGTTTCCATCTGCACCTTTTTGGCGACTTCTGCGAAGGCGGCCATGGTTTCAGCGGCCATTTCGGCCTGTGCGGATGCGAAATCGGTTACCGACTTGGAGTAGTCGGTCGGCTCGGATTTAACTGCCGAGACATCAGCCAGCTTGGCGATGGTGTCTTTGGTGAACTTGGACGAGATGTCGGTCGACTTCTCTGCGGCGTCGAGCATCACCTTCGACATCTTCTCGCCCATTGCAGCGGAGGTCTTGAAGGCATCGGTCATTGCCGACATGTCCATCGGGTAGGCGGACATCATGTCGGACATCATCTTGGTGAAATCGGTTGTTTTAGCGGCCATGGGTCTTCTCCGGGATGGGCCCCGGTGCAGCGGGGCTGTGTTCTGCATATGCGAAATATATGCATGCTGCAGTGCAGCAAGTCAAGATTATTCTGCAGTGCAGCATCGCCATCCGAGATTTTGACGACGGATCAGCCGGTTACAATTTCCCTGACATAGCTGCCCGGTGCGGGGTATGATTCGTTGCCCAAGGCCCGCGCCGGCACTTTCTTGCCTGCCCGCTTTGACAACCACGCCTCCCAATGCGGCCACCACGATCCTTCGTGATAGGTCGCGGCCTCTTTCCAGGCATCGGGCGTGCCGATCGGCTCTGGCCCGCGCCAATGGCCGTATTTCTTCTTGGCGGGCGGATTGACGATGCCCGCGATATGGCCCGACTCCGACAGGATAAAGGTCTTGTCCTTCGATCCCATCTGCACGATCCCGCGAAAGCTGTCTTTCCACGCGGCGATATGGTCGGTCTCACAGGCGATGGCGCAAATCGGCAGGCGCACATCCGAGACATGCAGCTTTTCGCCCATCAGCGCAAAACCATCCGCCGAAAAGCCGTTGTCCTGACATAGGCCGCGCAAATACTGCACCGTCATCTTGCCGGGCAGGTTCGTGCTGTCGCCATTCCAAAAGAGCAGATCGAAAGCCGGCGGCGGCTCGCCCAGCATGTAGCTGCGCACGGCGGGGCCATAGACCAGATCCTTGGCGCGCAGATAGGAAAAGGTCTTGGACATGTAATGGCTGTCCAGATAGCCCTCGGCCTCCACCTGACGCTCGATGGCATCGACGAAATCGCTATCAAGGAAGGGCGTAAACTCGCCCTGATCGCTGAAATCGGACAGCGTGGTAAAGAAGGTGGCCGATTTCACCCGCGCCTGACCGCGCTTGGCCTTGAGCGCCAGCGTCAAGGCAAGCGTCGTGCCCGCCACGCAATAGCCCACCGCGTTGACCTGATCTTGGCCGGAAACGGCGCAAGCGACATCAATCGCCTTGAGGTAGCCATCCTCGATATAGGTCTCAAAACCTGTCTCGGCGTAGCTGGCATCTGGGTTTTTCCAGCTGACGACGAAAAGCGTGTAGCCCTGATCGACAATCCATTGAATAAGCGAATTCTGCGGCTTGAGATCGAGAATGTAGAATTTGTTGATCCAAGGCGGAAAGATCACCAATGGCGTCTGATGCACCTTTTCGGTGGTGGCGGCATATTGGATCAACTCGAACATCTGGTTGCGAAACACCACGGCACCTTTTGCGGTGGCCAGATTCTCGCCCACATGAAACGCGGTCGGGTCGGCCAGCACCGGCAAAATCTCACCATGGCGCGCCTCGAGATCGAGCACGAGGTTCTCCAGCCCTTTCACAAGGCTTTCGCCATCAGTCTGAACGGCTTTTTCCAAGGCATCGGGATTGGTGGCAAGGTAGTTGGTCGGCGCGAAAAGATCGATGATTTGCCCTGCGAAGAACGCGACCTTTTTCTTGTCGCGAGGGCTAAGCCCGTCGAGCTCCGCAACGGCGCTGCGCATCGCCTCGGCCGAGATCATGTATTGCGTCTTGATCGTATGGAAAAACGGATGCGTCTGCCACAGCGGGTTGGAAAAGCGCTTGTCTTGCGGCGCATCCTCGGTGGCGGGCAAGGCGAAATGGCCTTGCGACAGCTCTTTTTGCAGTTCCATGTATTGCGTCAGGGTTTGTGACCAATAGCTGACTTGGCGCTCCATCAGCTTGGCGGGGTTGGTCAGCGCCTCTTGCCAGATCGCCATGCCGGTCTTGAGCATCAGATCTTGCCCCGGCCCTTCAAGCCCAGCATCGCCGGGCTTGCGCGCACTGAGTGCTGCGACCAAACGTTTGGACAGCTCTTCCATCCGCGCAAGATTTTGGTTGAGGCGTTCAAGGCTTTCGCCGGTATCCCGCTCTTCGGTTTCGTCGCGTGCCACCTTGATTTCGCCTTCTTAATGGTTCACTGAAATTTAGCGGAGCCAAGGTGAGGTGGCAAAGCGACGAATTGATCCGGGGCCGTGCATTTGCAACGGATCTTCAGGCAGGAGACGTCGATGCGATACATGCTCACCTATGACATCATGGAATCCATGCGTGTGACCAACCAATGGATGGGGTCGACCGCCCGCGCCATGTGTTCTTATCCGCAACTAGGGCTTTTCGCCAATCCTTGGATCAAGATGACCGCCGCTTGGGGCGAAGTGGCCGAACGCAGCTTTGCGCGCATGGCGATCAAGCCCGATTGGGGTATCCACTCCATCCCTGCTGATGATGGGCGCGACCACACGGTCACGGTCGAGCCGGTGCGCGAATTGCCCTTTGGCGATTTGATCCGCTTCAACGTGCATGGCCGCGCACCAACAGGGCGCAAGGTGCTTTTGGTGGCACCGATGTCGGGCCATTACGCGACGCTTCTGCGCTCCACGGTGCTGAGCTTGCTGCCCGATTGCGATGTCTATGTCACCGACTGGCACAACGCGCGCGACATTCCGGTCAGTGCGGGCAAGTTCGATATCGAGGATTACACCCTCTACCTTGTCGATTTCCTGCGCGTGATGGGCCCCGACACCCATGTCATCGCGGTCTGCCAGCCCGCGCCCTTGGCCTTGGCGGCCACGGCCTATCTGGCCGAAGAAGACCCCGAGGCCCAGCCGCGCTCGCTGACCTTGATCGGCGGCCCGATCAACCCCGATGCCGCCGCGACCGATGTCACCGATTTCGGGCGCCGCGTGACGATGGGCCAGCTCGAGCGGATGGTGATCCAGCGCGTCGGCTTCAAATATGCCGGTGCAGGCCGGTCAGTCTATCCGGGGCTACAACAGCTGTCATCCTTCATGGCGATGAACGCCGAGAAGCATGCCACCGCCTTTGCCGAACAGATCATGCGCGTCGCCAAGGGCGAAGCGGGCGATCACGACAAGCATAACAAATTCTACGACGAATACCTCGCCGTGATGGATATGACGGCCGAGTTCTACCTCTCGACGGTCGAGCGCATCTTCAAGGGACTTGAGATCGCCGAGAACCGCTTTTCGGTGGCCGGCAAGATGGTGGATATCGGCAAGATCACCACGGTTGCGGTCAAGACCGTGGAAGGTGGCAAAGACGATATCTCGGCCCCCGGGCAATGCGTGGCGGCCCTTGATCTTTGCACGGGCCTGCCTGCACATCTTAAGGCATCCTATCTTGAACCCGAGGCTGGGCATTACGGGATTTTCGCAGGCAAAAGCTGGCGCAATCGCATCCGGCCCTTGGTGCTTACTTTCATCG
>JAQCLA010000218.1 GCA_027592105.1 Pseudomonadota bacterium
ACGCCCATTCCTGCAACCGCGCCACATAGCGCGCCAGCGTGTCGATCTCGAGGTTGATCCGGTCGCCCACAGCCGTCACCCCCCAATTCGTCACAGCCTTGGTATGGGGGATCAAATTCACCCCGAACTCCACCCCGTTCACCTCGTTCACCGTCAGCGACGTGCCGTTGAGCGCGACCGACCCCTTGGGCGCGATGAAGCGCGCCAGCGCCTCGGGCGCGCGAAAGGTGATGCGGGTCGAGGCACCCTCGTCACGCATCCCCACCACATCGGCCACCCCATCGACATGGCCCGAGACGATATGGCCGCCCAATTCATCACCAAGCCTGAGCGCGCGTTCGAGGTTCAGCTTGCGCCCAAGCACCCAATCGCTGATCGCGGTCTTGGATACGGTCTCGCCCGAGATATCGACCTCGAACCAATCGGGGCCAAGCGCTGTCACCGTCAGGCAGACCCCGTCGCATGCGATGGAGGCGCCGATATCGATGCCGCCCGTGTCATAGCCCGTGGCAATGCGCGCCTTCAGATCGCCCGCCATGTGCAGCGCCTTGACCTCGCCTTGATCGGTCACGATCCCCGTGAACATGGCCTATACCCTCCTGTTGCAACACTATCTCACAAATCACGCAAGGCCCCCCGCATCAAGAGGCAGCACCGCCACATTGCGGGCCGCTTTGTGCCCTATGCCTGCCGACATGTCTTGCTTTGACTATCGAAATCGCACAACCACACTTTAGATCATCAGAAAAGCCGCCCATGGCCCCCAGCCACGCCGACCGCATCTTTTTGTTCCTGCAAGGTCCACATGGCCCGTTTTTTGGTCAACTCGGGCGCATGCTGCATGCTGCGGGTACGCGCATTTGGCGGGTGGGTTTCAACAAGGGTGACGCGGTGTTCTGGCCCGATGCGGCAAGCTTCATCGCGTTTCGTGATCCCGCCGATCACTGGGCCGACCGCGCGGCGGCACTGCTCGATGAAAAGGGGGTCACCGATCTGGTGGTCTATGGCGATACACGGCCCATCCATGCCGCAGCGATCACCGCGGCGCGCGCGCGCGGCATCACCGTGCATGTTTTCGAGGAGGGGTACCTACGCCCCTATTGGGTGACGTATGAGCGTGGCGGCGCGAATGGCAATTCGCCGATCATGTCGCTGAGCGTCGATGAGATGCGCCACGCGCTGGCCGGTCTCGATCTCGATCTGCCCGATGCGCCGGCACGCTGGGGCGATATGCGCCAGCATATGTTCTACGGCGCGCTTTACCATTTCTTCGTGCTGGCCGCGAACCGCAGCTATGCCCATTTCCGCCCCCATCGCAGCTTGGGTGTGGCGCAGGAGTTCCGGCTTTACCTGCGCAGGCTGGCCTTGATGCCGCTGCATGGGCTCGACCGGCTGCAAGCGACATGGCGGATCAAGACCGGCGGCTTTCCCTATCATCTGGCGCTTTTGCAACTCGAACATGATGCGAGTTTCCGCGATCACGGCCCCTTTGCGACCATGCAGGATTTCTTGGCACTGTTGATCGAAGGCTTCGCGGCGGGTGCGCCCGCGCATCATCATCTCGTGTTCAAGGCCCATCCGCTGGAGGATGGACGCACCCCGCTCAGGCGCGATATCCGCACCATCGCCGCGGCGCATGGCGTGGGCGGGCGTGTGCATTATGTGCGCGGCGGCAAGCTGGCGCGGCTTTTGAACGATGCACGCTCGGCGGTCACGGTCAATTCCACCGCCGCCCAACAAGCACTTTGGCGGGGCCTTCCGCTCAAGGCCTTTGGGCAGGCGGTCTATCTCAAGCCGGAATTCGTCTCGACCCAAGCGCTGGACGCGTTTTTCCAGAACCCGACCCGCCCCGACAGCCGCGCCTATCGCGATTACCGGCATTTCCTGCTGGAGACCTCGCAGATCACGGGCAGCTTTTATTCCGCGCGCGGGCGGCGGCAATTGCTGCGTCAGGTGGTCGATATGATGCTGTCGCCCGACGATCCTTATGCCGCGCTGCGCGCAGGCAGACCGGCACCACGGCAACACCTGCGACTGGTGACATAAACATGTCTAGCGTCATCGGCTCAAAATCGCTAATGTCTGGCAAAAAGATAATTCGAGGCAGTTTCCGGCAAGAGGAGCCACCCTGTGACATCGATGGCATCCCGCACAGCGCGCATCACCGCGCTTTGCGTCATTTTGGGCGCAGTCGCGGCCTGTAGTCTATTGCCCCGTTCGGGCCCCACGCGGAACGAGATCTTTGCAGGGTCGGTCCAACGCGAAGGCGACGCTTTCGTGGTCGAGGTCAATCAGCGCGTTACCGCGGCCACGGCCGTGGTGCCTACTTTGGGCTTTCCGCCCGAAATGCTCAATGCGGCCCTGTCCGATACCGATGTGATCCGCCCCGGCGACCGGATTCAGCTGATCGTCTATGAAAATGTAACCGATGGTCTTTTGGCAGGCGACGGTGCCGCCGCCGCCGCGATCAACGAGGTGCAGGTCGATGGATCGGGGTTCATCTTCATCCCCTATGCCGGCCGTATCCGCGCCGCAGGCAACACGCCCGAGGCATTGCGCGGGATCATCACCCGCAACCTCGATGAACAGACCCCCGATCCGCAAGTGATCGTGAACCGCGCCGCAGGCGATGGCGCAACAGTGACCGTTTCGGGCACGGTGGGTGGCCAAGGTGTCTATCCGATCCAGCGGCCCACCCGGACGCTTTCGGCAATGCTGGCCGCGGCAGGTGGTGTTTCGATCGATCCCGAAATCGCGCAAGTCACGCTGATCCGTGGCAATCACCGTGGCACGATCTGGTTCCAAGACCTGTTCCGCGATCCCGCCCTCGATGTCGCGCTGCGCGGTGGCGACCGGATCTTGGTCGAGGAAGATGGGCGCTCTTTCACTGCCTTGGGCGCGACCGGCAGTCAAAATATCGTGCCTTTCGAAAGCCAAGTCATCTCGGCCATCGAGGCGATCGCATCGGTCGGCGGTTTGAACCCCAGCTTGGCCGATCCGACCGGCGTTTTCGTCTTGCGCAACGAGGCTGAGCCCATCGCGCGCGCCGTGTTGGGCCGCGACGATCTAATCGGTGCGCAGCGGATGATCTATGTGCTGGATCTGACCGCGCCCACCGGCATGTTCGAGGCGCGCGATTTCGTCATCCGCGATGAAGATACAGTCTATGTCACCGCCGCGCCGATCACCCAGTGGAATAACGCCATCAGCGCGCTGACGGGCACCTTGGGCGCTGCCGGAACGGTCGGCAACGCCGTTCCCTGAGCCGGCGATGCGCGCGCCGGGCGAGATATCGAACGGCGCGCCGCGCAAGCGGGGCTACTCCTACAATGCCGGGTTTCTGACCCAAAGGCGCGTGCGGCGCATCCTGCAAATTGCAGGCTACGACCTGCGGCTGGGCAAGCCGGGGCCGGATGATGATGTGCTGGTTTGGGGCCATTCACCCTATGCCGGGCGTGGCACGAGGGTGGCCGGCGCGACAGGCGCGCATCTGGTTCGGATCGAGGATGCCTTTCTCCGCTCGCTTCATCCGGGGCGGTCGGGCGATCCGCCCATGGGGCTGATCATCGACCGGCGCGGGATCTATTTCGACGCAAGCGGCCCCTCGGATCTGGAAGTGCTCTTGGCGACCCATCCATTGGATGACACAGCACTACTGGACCGGGCGCGCGGTGCCATGGCGCGGATCGCGGCGGCGCATCTGACGAAATACGCCGCAAACGACCCCGACCTTGAACCGCCCCCACCGGGCTATGTGTTGCTGATCGACCAGACGCGCGGCGACGCGGCGATCCGGCTGGGGGCGGCCAGCGCCCATAGCTTTTCCGAAATGCTCGCCCATGCGATGGAGGATCACCCCGGCGCGCCCATCGTGATCAAGACCCATCCCGAAACGCGCGCGGGCCATCGCGCGGGCCATTTCGACCCTGCCGCCCTGCCCCAAGGTGTCACGATCGACGACCGCCCAATCCCGCCCCAGCGACTTTTCGAAGGGGCGCGCGCGGTCTATTGCGTCACCTCGCTTTTGGGGTTCGAGGCGATCTTGGCGGGCCATCGCCCGGTGCTGTTCGGTGTGCCGTTCTACGCCGGATGGGGGCTGAGCGATGACCGCCGCCCAACGCCCGCGCGCCGCCAACGAAAGCTGACCCGCGCACAGCTGGCCGCCGCCGCGCTGATCCTTTACCCCACATGGTATGACCCCTACCGCGACAGGCTGGGCCGGATCGAGGATGTCTTGGGCGCGCTGGAGGCCGAAGTGCGCGCATGGCGGGCAGATCGGGCGGGCTATGTGGCCGTGGGCATGCGCGCGTGGAAGCGCCGCCATCTGACGCAATTCTTCGGGCCGATGCGCTTTACCGACGATACCACGATCGCCGCCGCCGATGGGCGACCCGTGATGGTTTGGGCCGGGCGCGAAACCCCTGCCCTTGTCGCGGCCTGCGCCGATGCGAAGCGACCGCTTCATCGGCTGGAGGATGGATTCCTTCGTTCGCGCGGCTTGGGCGCGGAGTTGGTGCCGCCGCTGTCTTTGGTGGTTGATGACCTGGGCATTTATTATGACCCCAGCCGCGAAAGCCGCCTTGATCGCCT
>JAQCLA010000219.1 GCA_027592105.1 Pseudomonadota bacterium
CCCCCCCGAATTTTCGTACGAAAATTCGCACCACCCCGCGCCGTTCAATCGTCGAGGGAATAGGCAGGCAAGCCGTCGAAAGCGGCGCGCAAGGCCTCGCCCCAACCCGATGAAATCATCTCGTAAAAAGGATCATCGCGCGCGATGCGGCGCACCGCACCCGTGCAGAGGCTATCGGCCGCATAGAGATGAAGATCGAGCGGCAAGCCTACAGAAAGATTTGCCTTTATCGTGCTGTCAAAGCTCAGCATCAACAGCTTGACCGCCTCTTCAAAACTCATCGCCGGATCATAGGCCCGCACCAAGATGGGCTTGCCGTATTTCGTCTCGCCGATCTGGAAAAACGGCGTGTCCTCGGCGGCTTCGACGAAATTCCCTTCCGGATAGATCATGAACAGGCGCGGCTCACCGCCCTTGACCTGACCGCCAAGGATCATCGTGGCCGAAAACGGGCTATCGGCCTGTAGGCCCTCGCGGCGGGTTTGCTCCGCAATCACCTCGCGCAGGGTTTCACCGACCAGCTTGGCCACCTGAAACATAGATGGCGCCTCCAAGATGGAGGGATGGCCGCGCTCCTCGGCTGGCTTGACACGCTCATGGAGCAGCGACACCACCGCCTGCGTGGTCGCCAGATTGCCCGCCGTCATCAAGGTGATCGCGCGTTCCCCGGGGCGTTCCCATAAAAACATCTTCTTGAAAACGCTGATATTATCGACGCCCGCATTGGTGCGCGTGTCCGACATGAACACCACGCCACGGTTTAGCTTCAGCCCCACGCAATAGGTCATTTGTCCACCCCCAAGCCCCGCGCTCGTCCTACTGCTGCTGGACTTGGATGTCGATGGACATCGCCTCGCCACCCGCGCCGAAACGCAGACCGCTGATCGGTGCCGCCTCGCGGTAGTCGCGCCCGGTGGCGACACGCACGTAGCGCGGATCGGGCGATATTCCGTTCGAGACATCGAAACCCACCCAGCCCAGCATATCGACATAGGCTTCCGCCCAAGCATGGCTGGCATCTTGATGCACGCGATCGTTCATCATCAGGTAACCCGAGACATAGCGCGCCGGATATCCCATCAGCCGGGCAGCGGCGATGAAGACATGCGCATGATCTTGGCACACGCCACCGCCATGCTCCAAGGCCTCTTCGGCGGTCGTCTCGGCAAGTGTCAGGCCGATTTCATAAGGCATCGCCGCCCGGATTCGCGCCGAGAGCGCATGCAGCCGTGGCAGGTCATCCGGCGCTTCTTCTTTCAGCCCACGCACCAAGGCGCGCAGCCTTGTGCCGGGCCGGGTCAGATCTGTGGGTCCTTGAAAGAACCATAGCGGCGCAAAGCCACCATGCCGGCCTGTCACCCCGGCGGTATCGGTCGTCTCCACCTCGCCCTCGCAGGCCAGCACGATGGCCCGCGCATGCGCATCGAACGACACCAGCGAGACCCGGTTTTGGTTGTGATCGGTGAATTCCGTCTCGAGGTTCCCGCCATCAATCTGCATGGCCCAATGCAGCACATTCTGCCCCGTGCGGCTTTTGGGGATCAACCGCAGCTGTTGCAGCCCATAGGTGACGGGTGTCTCGAAATGATAGGTGGTGGTGTGCAAGATCTTCAGGCGCATGGCGGTCATCCCAGAAACCTGTAGTCAGTCTCGATCTGATGGCCGAGCTTGGCCACATCCGACAAGAAGTCGGTGATGAACTCATGCAGTCCATCCTCAAAAACCCGGTCGATCGTGCCATGGCGAAGCCGCGCCGCAAGCCCGTCAATCGCCTCATGACAGGGGTGGCGCGTGCCGTAAGCTTGTTCCAGATAGGCAAGGTTCGTCGCGATCTTGCCGACCGAAAAGGCGAGGCTGCGCGGCATGCGCGTGTCGAAGATCAGGAAATCCGCGATGCCGATGGGGCTTGTCTCGCCTTGGGTGATCCAGCGATAGGCGCGCATGCCTGCGACCGAGCGCAGGATCGTCTCCCATTGCACATTATCAAGGCTTGAGCCGATCTGGCTGATCGAGGGCAAAAGCACATAATATTTCACATCCAAGATCCGCGCGGTGTTGTCGGCGCGTTCCAAGAACGTGCCCAAGCGACAGAAATCGAAGATATCGTTGCGCAGCATCGTGCCATGCATCGCGCCGCGCACCAGTGCTGATTGCTGGCGGATCAACGCCAATACCTCGGGCAGGTCGCGGGCGCTGACGGGGCGGGCAAGTGTTTGTTTCAGCACCATATAGGTGTCGTTCACCGCCTCCCACACCTCGCGCGTGATCGCCGTGCGCACAAGGCGGGCATTTTGGCGCGCGGCCGAGATAGCCGACAGCACCGAGGAGGGGTTGGACATATCGCGCAGCATGAAATCGATGGCCCTGGCCGCCTCGATCTGACCGTGCTTTTCGAAATAAAGATGCGCCACGGCCGCTGTCTGCAGGACGCTCGTCCATTCGTCGTCATCACCATCGGCACGCGTCAGCGCGATGCGAAACCCCGCCTCGATCAGCCGCGCGGTGTTCTCCGAGCGTTCCAGATAGCGGAACATCCAAAACAGGCCGCCTGCGGTTTTGCCCAGCATCGTCCTATTCCTCCAGCACCCAAGTGTCCTTGGTGCCCCCACCTTGGCTGGAGTTCACCACGAGCGAGCCTTTTTTCAGCGCCACCCGCGTCAACCCGCCGGGCGTGATGGTGATCTTGTCGGGGGAAACCAGCACGAAAGGCCGCAGATCGACATGGCGCGGCGCCAGCCCCGCTTGCGTCAGGATCGGCACAGTCGACAGCGCCAGCGTTGGTTGGGCGATGTAGTTGGCCGGTTTGGCCGTGAGTTTCGCCCGAAACGCCGCCAATTCCTTTTTCGACGCGGCAGGCCCCACCAGCATCCCGTAGCCGCCCGAGCCATGCACCTCTTTGACCACCAATTCGCTGAGATGATCGAGCACATAGGCCAGCGCATCAGCCTCGCTGCAGCGCCATGTCGGCACATTCTGTAAGATCGCCTTTTCGCCGGTATAGAACTCAACGATATCAGGCATGTAGGAATAGATGGCCTTGTCATCGGCAATGCCCGTGCCCGGCGCATTGGCGATGGTAATGCCACCCGCGCGGTAGACATCCATCACACCCGGCACACCAAGCAGGCTATCGGGGCGGAAATTCAGCGGATCGAGAAAATCATCATCCACACGGCGATAGAGCACATCGATGGGTTTGTAGCCTTGGGTCGTGCGCATCTGCACCTTGCCGCCGATGATGCGGATGTCATGCCCCTCGACCAGTTCAACGCCCATCTGGTCGGCCAGAAACGCATGTTCGAAATAGGCCGAGTTGTGAATCCCCGGCGTCAGCACCGCCACCGTGCAATCGGGCGAGCAGTCGCGCGGCGCGGATGCCGCCAGCGAGCGGTGCAGATTGACCGGGTAATCCTGCACCGGAGCCACCTTGATGCGGGTGAAAAGCTCGGGAAACATCTGCAACATGGTTTCGCGGTTTTCCAGCATATAGCTGACACCGCTTGGGGTGCGGGCGTTATCCTCCAGCACGTAGAATTCATCTTCGCCCGTGCGCACCAGATCGACGCCGACGATATGGGTATAAACACCACCCGGCGGCGCCATGCCGATCATCTGGGGCAGAAAGGCGTCATTCTTGGCGATCAGCTCGACCGGCACGCGGCCTGCACGCAAAATCTCTTGCCGGTGATAGATATCGTGTAAAAAGGCGTTGATCGCGCGCACGCGCTGCTCAATCCCGCGGGTCAGTCGCGACCATTCCCGCCCCGAGATGATGCGCGGCACCAGATCGAAGGGGATCAGCCGCTCATCGGCTTCTGCCTGCCCATAGACGTTGAAGGTGATGCCGGTGCGGCGAAAAAAACGCTCGGCATCGGCGGATTTCTTGCGCAGATCGCGCAAATCCTCGCTGCGAAACCAGCCATCATAGCCTGCATAGGGTGCGCGCGGGTCGCCGCCCCCTTGGTGCATTTCATCGAAAAAGAGTGGTGTGTCGCTCATGGCAACCATTTTGAAAAGCTGACCCTATCGGCGCAGAGCCTGCGCGCAAGGGCCAGAGATAGCCAGAGGCCAAGAGCCTCGCACCGGCAATCGCGCATATTTTTTGTGCGGATCGCCTAGTTTTCAAGCCAAATTGTAACGGGGCCGTCGTTCACCAACTGCACCTGCATATCCGCACCGAATTGCCCGGTCTCCACTTTGGGGCCAAGTGCGGCCAAGGCGGCGGCGAAGTGCAGATAAAGCGCCTCACCCTGATCGGGCGGGGCGGCGGTGGAAAAGCCGGGGCGATTGCCCGATCGCGTGTCGGCGGCAAGCGTGAATTGGCTGACCACCAACGCGCCGCCGCCAGTATCAAGAAGCGCGCGGTTCATCTTGCCCGCCTCATCTTTGAAAATGCGCAGCTTGGCGATTTTGGCTGCCAGCGCATCGGCTTGCGCGGTCCCATCGCCCTGCATCGCGCAGATCAGGATCAACAGACCCGGCCCGGTCTGGCCGATCAACTGGCCCGCCACGCGCACCTGTGCCTCGGTCACGCGCTGTACCAATGCCCGCATGGTCTTGCCCCCCTTCGG
>JAQCLA010000220.1 GCA_027592105.1 Pseudomonadota bacterium
TGATCGTCATGCCCATGTGGCGACCCATGCGACCTTGATGACAGTGCAACATGCGCTGAAGGTGGTGATCTTCGGGCTTTTGGGTTTTGCCTTTGGCGCATGGGCCGGGGTGATCATCGCGCTGATCGTGGCGGGGTTGATCGGCACCTATGCGGGCAAGCAGGTCTTGAACCGCACGTCGGATGTGAATTTCAAACGCGCGCTTGATGCGCTGTTGATCCTGATCTCGCTGCGCTTGATCTATCAGGGCGTGACGGGCTGACGGGCTAGTCCCGGAAAGACCAAGCCATCCATCAGCTTGCGGGCGGTTCGCAGCGTGCCTGCGGCCACAACCGCACCGCCCGCGTCGCGCGTCAGCATCACCTCGGCTGTACCCGTGGGGTGTTCGATGCGAAAGACGCCATCGCCGGGCAGGCGGGCCAGCTTTGCCGCAGGCCCTTCGGGCAACACACAGGCCGCCGCAACACTGACAGCGGCGAAAACGCCGATGGTGGCGTGACAGCGATGGGGGATGAAGCTGCGGGTGGAAATCGCGCCGCCCGTCATGGCCGGTGAGACCAGCGTCATCTTCGGCACGCTTTTCAAGCTGACATCGCCCAAGCCCATCATCGGCCCCGCGATCAGGCGGATCGCTTCGATCTTTGCTTTGATGTCGGCATCGGCATCCAGTGCCTCGCGGCTTTCTTGACCCGTCAGCCCGAAATCGGCGGCATCCATCACCACGATGGGCATGCCCATGTCGATCAAGGTGCAGGCCACGCCGTTGATCTGCTCAACGGCATGCCCCGTGGGCAGCATCACGCCCCCTGTCATCGACCCGGCAAGCTCTGAGAACATCAGGGGCACGCCTGCATGGCTGCCCGGCACCCCGTCGATGCGGGCAGGTCCGTCATAGCAAACGCGGGCCCCCGGCGTGGCGACATGGGCCACGGCCACCTCGCCCGTGTTGACCATGTGGATGCGCACCGGCGTCTGCCCGTCCTGGGCGGCGACCAGCCCGCGCTCGATGGCCGCGGGGCCAACGCCTGCTAGAATATTGCCGCAGCCTTGCGCATCGCTGACCAGCGCCTGATCCACGAACACCTGCAAGAACAGGTAATCCACATCGGCATCGGGGCGGCTTGCGGGCGACAGGATCGCCACCTTGGAGGTCAAGGGATCGGCCCCCCCGATCCCGTCGATCTGGCGGGGATCGGGGCTACCCATGATCCTGAGCAGAAGATCGTCGATCGCCGCCCGCTCGCTTGGCAGATCGTTTGCCAGAAAATAGGCCCCTTTGGAGGTGCCCCCCCGCATCCAAAGGCAGGGGATGCCCTCACTCATAGCGCAGGCCCTTTTCGGCCAATCGCGCGCGCATCGCATACATATCAAGGCCCAATTCGCCCTTGGCCAGCCGCAGGCGCTTTTCCTCCTCCGCGGCGATACGCTTCTCGGCTGCGGCCAGAACAGCCGCCGCCTCGGTGCAGCGTACGATGCAGACACCATCATCATCGGCCAAGATCACATCGCCGGGCGCGACGGCTGCACCCGCACAGACGATGGGGATGTTAACCGATCCCAACGTTTCCTTGACCGTGCCTTGCGCACTGACAGCCGTGGACCAGACTGGAAAGCCCATGCCGCGCAGATCGCGCAGATCGCGCACGCCCGCATCGATGACAAGCCCCGCACAGCCCCGCGCCATGGCCGATGTCGCCAGAAGATCGCCGAAATAGCCATTGTCGCAGGGGCTTGTGGGTGCCAGCACCAAGATATCGCCGGGGCGCAACTGTTCGATGGCGACATGCAGCATCCAATTGTCACCGGGCGGCGCGCTGATCGTGACCGCACTGCCCCCGATCGCCACGCCATCCTGAATGGGCCGCATGCTTGCGCCCATCAGCCCCGTGCGCCCTTGCGCCTCATGCACGGTGGCGACGCCTGCTTTTGTCAGCCCTGCGATGACCTGCGCATCGGCGCGGGCGATATTCTGCACTACGACCCCGCTCATAGCGCGTCCACTGTGCGGGGGAAGACCGACTGGAAACCTTCGGCGTATTTGCAATCGCGCCCGCCCGCCTGACCGCCGGAATTGCGCTTGAAATGGTTGGCGCGCTGTTGGGCCACGCGGGTGTAGTATTCCCACAGATGCGCTTGGCCGCCCATCTGTTCCATCGCGGCGCGCTTTTTCTCCCAGACCGGCGTAATGTCGAGGAAAACATCGGGCTTCCAGCCCATCTGTTCGGTCTGGTGCGGCTCGAAGAGGTAAAGCTGCGGCGCGCCCAGCACCTTTTGCCCAGGTTCATGGCCCCAAGCCTGCGCGATCATCCGCGCCTCAAGCGCGATTTGCGTCATGTACATGTGGTCGGTGTTATAGGGGTCGTATTGGCTATGGCTCATCATCCAGGCGGGCTGCACCCGGCGGATCAGATCGACGAGGGCGAATTTATCCTCACGCTCCAGATGCAGCGGGTAGTCGCCCAGGTCGAAACAGACCAGTTCGTGCACACCCAGCACATTGGCAGCAGCCTCGGCCTCGGCGCGGCGGACGGCTTTGACCTCATCAAGGGTCTTGCCCTCTTTCCAAAGCTTGGCGCTTTCGCCGCGTTCGCCGAAGGACAGGCAGGCCACCGTAACGCGGGTGCCCATCTGTGCATGCAGCGCGATGGCCCCGCCGCAACGCCAGACGAAATCGGCGGCATGGGCGGAAATGATGAGGGCGGTTGGTTGGTCGGTCATGATGGTCGCATATCCCTTTGCAAGCCTTTGGGCATCATCGGCTACTCTGGCAGGGCTGGCAAATCCAAACCACGACGCGCATCATAAGATTTGGCTTCTTTAGCTCGACATCAAAGCCCGCCCATGCAAGCGTCAAGTGCAGCGCATAGCCATATCCACAAGGAAACAAAGCCGATGACCACACAGATCGCCATGATTGGTTTCGGAGAGGCGGCAACCGCCTTTGTCAGCGGGTGGGCGCTGGATGATCCGGCCCGTATCACCGCCTTCGATGTGAAATCGACCATGCCCGCGCAAATGGCGGCGATGGCGGCAAAGCAAGCGGGCGTTGGGGTGACGGGTGCGCCTGATCTGGCCCAAGCGCTTGCAGATGCCGATCTGGTGTTTTGCCTGATCACCGCCGATCGCGCGGCCGAAGCCGCAGAGGCGGCTGCAGCCTCCGGCGCGCTCAAGCCCGGCGCGCTGTGGCTTGACGGCAATTCCTGCGCGCCCGAGACCAAGCGCCAAGCCGCCATCGCCATCTCCGGGGCAGGGGCGCATTACATCGACATGGCGATCATGGCGCCTGTTCATCCCAAGAAACATCTGGTGCCGATCAAGCTGGCGGCCGCCAAGGCCGATGCCGCCGCCGTGGCGCTTGCCAGCTTGGGCATGCGGCCCGAGGTGGTGGGCGATCAGGTCGGCGATGCCTCGACCATCAAGATGCTGCGCTCGGTCATGATCAAGGGGCTAGAGGCGCTGGTGGCGGAATGTTTCCTCTCGGCCCGGCGTGCGGGCGTCGAGCAACAGGTGATCGCCTCGCTCGAGGCGTCCGACCCCGATATCGCTTGGCGCACGCGCGGCGCATATAACATCGAGCGGATGGTGGTGCATGGCGCACGCCGCGCAGCCGAGATGCGCGAAGTGGCCAAGACGGTCGCAGGTTTGGGGCTTTCCCCCGGCCTCAGCCAAGCCACAGCCGCATGGCAAGATATCGTCGCGGCCACCCATGCCGATCCGGGTGATGATGATTTGATCGGACGGCTGGATCGGGTCTTGGCGCGGTTGTGAGCGGCGGGCTGCCTGATAATCTGCGCCATTTGCGGTTGTTCTTGGCGCTGAGCGGCAAGGGCAGCCTTTCGGCGGCGGCCGTTCAGATGGGCCTGTCACAACCAGCGGCCAGCCAAGCCCTCGCCGCGCTGGAGCGCCGCGCGGGTGGGCCATTGTTTGCGCGCCGCATGGGCGGGGCTTTGACCCCACGGGGGCTGGCCCTTCAGCCGCGGGTGGTGCGGGCTTTTGCGATTTTGGATCAGGGTTTTGCCGATCTTTCGCCGCGTCTTTGGCTGACAACCAGCCATGCGCAGTTGCGCGCGCTGATCGCCACCGTGGATAGCGGCAGCTTTGCCTTGGCCGCCGCGCGCTTGGGGTTAAAGCCGCCCAGCGTGCAACGGGCCATCGCCACGCTGGAGGCCGAGGCAGGCCGCACCTTGTTCACCCGCACGGCCCAAGGCATGCGCGCCAACCGCGCGGCGCACTCCTTGAGCCGTGCAGCAAGGCTGGCCCTTGCGGAGCTGGCACAGGCCGAGGCGGACTTGGCCGCGATCGACGGGGTCGCGGCAGGGCCGATCCGGGTAGGCGCGTTGCCCTTGGCGCGGGCGGCATGGTTGCCCGCAGCCCTTGCCGCGTTCCGGCGGCGCTGTCCGGGGCATGCAGTGTCGATCATTGACGGGGACTATGGGGCCTTGATCGGCGCATTGCAGCGCGCCGAGATCGACTTGATGCTAGGCGCTTTGCGCGCGCCCGCACCGCATGATGATATCTGCGAGGCGCGGGTTTTCGACGACCGCTTGGCCTTGGTCGCGGCC
>JAQCLA010000221.1 GCA_027592105.1 Pseudomonadota bacterium
CCCCCGCGCCTCGGCCTGTGCAAGGGCTGCTTCGCGCACCTGCCCCTCGATCTCGCGGCGGTCGGTGTTGAGCGTATCAAGCCGCTGGGCGAGTGCCACCGCCTCGGCCGGGTCGGTCGTGGCCAACAGCCGCGCACCAAGGTCGGCCGCGCCGATGCGCCCGCCCGCATTGACGCGCGGCCCCAGCACATAGCCCAGATGATAGCTTGTCGGCGGCCGGTCAAGCCGTGCCACATCGGCCAGCGCCACAAGGCCCGCGCGCGCACGCCGCGCCATGACCTTGAGCCCTTGGCGCACGAAAGCGCGGTTGACCCCGATCAAGGGCGCGACATCGGCAACTGTCGCCAGCGCCACCAAATCGAGGGCGGCAATCAAATCGGGGGCTTGCTTGCCTTCTGCGCGCAGCCGCGCATTGAGCGCGACCAGCGTCAAGAACACGACACCCGCTGCGCAAAGATGGCCCAAGCCGCCATCCTCATCTTGGCGGTTGGGGTTCACCACCGCCACGCAATCGGGCAAATCGCTTGCGGCAAGGTGGTGATCGAGCACGATCACATCCGCCCCCTTGGCAGCTGCGATCGGTCCATGCGACAGCGTTCCGCAATCCACACAGATGATCAGCCCATGATCTTTGGCCAGCGCGGCCATCGCGGCATCATTGGGGCCATAGCCCTCGTCAATACGGTCGGGGATATAGAGCGTGGCCGCATGGCCCAAGGCACGCAGCCAATCGATCAGCAGCGCGGCAGAGGCCCCGCCATCCACATCGTAATCGGCAAAAATCGCGATCTTTTCGCGCCGTTGAAGTGCCATCAGCACACGCTCGACCGCCCGCCCCATATCGCGCAGGCCCATCGGGTCGGGCATCAGATCGCGCAGCGCAGGTGCCAGAAAGCCCGCCACCCCCTCGGGCGCGACGCCACGGCGGGCAAGGATATGCGCCAAACCCGGCGAGAGATCGGCGCGCTGCATCAAGGCCTCGGCCAGTCGCAATGTCTCGGCGTCGGGGCCGATCCAGCGCCGCCCGGTCAGCGACTGCTCTACATCCAAAAAACCTGTCATGGCTGTTGGGTTAACAGGCTTTAGATCTGCAATCCATCCAATGCGCGGCTCATTTCACCGGGTTGCGATAGGTCATCCGCCGCACCGACCCGGTCTTGGAGCGCATGAGGATCGTCTCGGCGGTCAAAAAGCCCGGCTCGCGCTTGATACCCGCGAGAATCGAGCCATCGGTCACGCCGGTTGCCGCAAAGATCACATCCTTGGTCACCATATCGTCGCGGGTATAGACCCGGTCGAGATTGGTGATCCCGGCCTTTTTGGCGCGGCCCTTTTCATCATCATTGCGGAACAAGAGCCGCCCATAGATCTGTCCGCCCATGCATTTGAGCGCGGCGGCGGCCAAAACGCCCTCGGGCGCACCGCCTTGGCCCATATACATATCGATCCCGGTCACCTCCGGCTCGGCGCAATGGATCACGCCCGCCACATCACCATCGGTGATCAGCCGGATCGCACAGCCCGTGCTGCGCAGCTCGTCGATCATCGCTTGGTGACGGGGGCGTTCCAGCACGCAAACCGTGATGTCCGTCGTCGAACAGCCCTTGGCTGCGGCCAGCGCGCTGACGCGCTCAGAGGGCGACATATCCAGCGTAACCACACCGGCACGAAACCCCGGCCCAATGGCCAGCTTTTCCATATAGACATCGGGCGCATGCAGCATCGAGCCACGCGGGCCCATCGCGATTACGGTCAGCGCATTGGGCATATCCTTGGCGGTCAGCGTCGTGCCTTCCAGCGGGTCGAGCGCGATATCCACCTCGGGGCCTTGGCCGCTGCCCACTTCCTCGCCGATATACAGCATCGGCGCCTCGTCGCGTTCCCCCTCGCCGATGACGACGACACCCTTGATGTCGAGCTTGTTGAGCTGCTCGCGCATCGCGTTGACGGCGGCCTGATCGGCGGCTTTCTCGTCACCGCGTCCGATCAGCCGCGCCGAGGCAAGGGCCGCCGCTTCCGATACCCGGGCAAGGCCCAGAGACAACATACGGTCGTTGAAATCGGTGGCTTGCGACATGGGCATGACCTCGGGTTGGGGTGATTGCGTTCGGTCTAACGGGCGGCTGGGCGCGCGTCCAGCATGGGGGCGCTAACGGTGCTCAGACATCCTCGATCCGCAAGGCGACGGGTGCACCGAGCACCACCTTGGTGCCGGGAAGCGCTGCCATCGCGGCCGCAAGATCGGCGCGCGCGCTTTTATGGGTGACGATCAGCACAGGCGCATTCTCGCCCGGATGATCATATTGCCGCATCCGGTCGATGGAGATCCCGGCCTCGCCCAGAACCGTCGCCACCTTGGCCAATGCGCCGGGCCGATCGGCCAACTCCAACCGCAGGTAATAGCGCGAGGGGCTGAGCGCGGTGGCAGGAGTGGCCTTTTCCAGCATGGTGGCGGGTTGCCCGAATGTCGGTATGCGGATGCCGCGCGCGATATCGCAGATATCGGACATGACCGCCGAGGCTGTCGGCCCTTCGCCCGCGCCCGCACCGCGCAGCACGATCTGGCCCACGCTATCGCCCTCGATCACCACCATATTCGTGCCGCCTTCAAGCTGGCCCAAAGGCGAAGTCGCAGGCACCAAGCAAGGCGACATCCGCGTCTCAAGCCCGCGGCCCGTGCGCTGGGCCACGCCCAACAGCTTGATCTTATAGCCCATATCGCCCGCGCGGCGGATATCTTCGATGGTGATCGACCCGATCCCCTCCAGCGCGATCGCGTCGAAATTCACCTCTGCGCCAAAGGCGATCGCGGCCAAGAGCGTCAGCTTATGGGCCGCATCGATGCCGCCCACGTCAAGCTCGGGGTCTGCCTCCAGATAGCCCAAGCCATCGGCCTCGGCGAAAGCCGCGTCATAGCTGAGCCCCGCACTGTCCATCCGCGTCAGGATATAGTTGCAGGTGCCGTTCATCACCCCCATCACGCGGCTGATGGCATTGCCGGCCAAGCCTTCGGTCAAGGCCTTGATCACCGGGATGCCGCCCGCGACAGCCGCCTCGAAGCGCAGCACGCGACCAGCGGCCTCGGCCGCTTCGGCCAGCGCTTGGCCATGGATTGCCAAAAGCGCCTTGTTGGCGGTCACCACATCCTTGCCGCTTGCGATGGCGGCCTCGGTCGCGTCTTTGGCCGGCCCTTCAGAGCCGCCCATCAATTCGACGAACACATCAATATCGGGGCGGCGCGCAAGGGCGACGGGGTCATCCTCCCATGCGTACCGCGTGAGGGTCACACCGCGATCCTTGTCCTTGCTGCGCGCCGAGACGGCCACGATCTCGATCGGTCGCCCGCAACGCGCCGCGAGCAGTGCCGCTTGTCGCTGGACGATCTTGACCACGCCGACACCCACGGTGCCAAGCCCGGCGATACCGAGGCGAATAGGGTCAGACATCGGGTAATCCTCCGGCGCGCGTTGTGTCATTGCGCGCGAGTGTTAGACGCTTCAAAGCCCGTCTGCAACGCAAGCCCGCCTAAAGCGGCAAGTCGCGCAATTCTGCCGCGCGCCTGCGCAGGGCCTCGGCCCGCTGGGTCAGATCTTGTCCCGCCGCGGCCGCATCGCGCGCCGAGAGCGTCTCGGCCTGTGCCGTGATTTGCGCACGCGGCAAAAGCTGCGGATATTCCCGCCCCTCCTGCGATGCGCTGCAACCGGCCAGTGCCATCAGGCCAGCAAAAGTGCAGATGCGCTGATATTTTCGCGAGAGGCTTACCATATCCCCTGCTAGCCCGCCGGGCCGTCCGCTGTCCAGCATGGTTGAATTGAACGCGCGTTCAGATAATCATGGTCCCATGGCACGCACCCAAGGAAGTCACGCCGAGATCACCGGCCCCCGTTTGCGCGAAGCGGCCCTGCGGCTCTTTGCCCGGCATGGCTATGCCGCTGTTTCCATGCGTCAAATCGCAGCCGAGATTGGTGTGCAAGCCGGCGCGCTGTATCTTTACACCCCCGACAAGCAGGCGCTGTTGTTCGCGTTGATGCGCGATCACCTGGAGGATTTGCTGGCCGATTGGCAGCCCCCCGATGCCGCCCCCGATGCGCAGCTTGAAAGCTTCGTGCGCCATCATATTCGCTACCATCTCGATCGGCCCGACCTGGTTTTCATCGCCTATATGGAACTGCGTAATCTCGCACCTGACAATTTCGCCGTGATCGCGCGGCTGCGGCGCGAGTACGAGGCGCGTCTTGAGGCGATCTTGTCGCGCGGTGCGGATGTCGGGGTGTTCGATGTCGCCGATACGCGGCTGGCCACCATGGCGCTGATCGCGATGCTGACCGGCGTCACGACATGGTATCGTGCCGGCGGGCGCCTTGATCGCGCCACGATCGAGGCCCGCTATTGGGAGATGGCGCGCAGATCCGTTGCCGCGCCTGTGCCCCTGCCCGAGACTGCGCCTGTCGCAAAACTTGGGCATGCCTCCGGCGGGGATATTTAAGAAACAGAGAAGCCTGCGCCATGAACCTTCATCGGTCGTTGCTTGTCTGTTTTATAAATATCCCGGGGGAG
>JAQCLA010000222.1 GCA_027592105.1 Pseudomonadota bacterium
CAGCGGGTCATGTGCGGGTGGCGCTGACCCTGCCCGACGACCTTTTCGCCGAAGCGGTGGACCGGCTCATCGGCTTTGCCGAAGGCTTGCTTGCCTAACGGGCCAGCGCGGCCGCCGCGGCGGCCAAGGCAGTGATGCCCGCCCAATCGCCGGTTGCGATCATATCCTTGGGCGCGACCCATGATCCGCCTGCGCAGATGACATTGGGCAGGGCAAGATAGCTGGCAGCGTTCTCAGGCGTGATGCCACCCGTGGGGCAAAAGCTGACCTGCGGGATCGGCGCACCGACGGCTTTGAGCGCGGGCGCACCGCCTGCGGCCTCGGCCGGAAAGAATTTCATCATATCATAGCCTTGCTCAAAGAGCGCCATGACCTCGGAGGCGGTGGCAGCACCGGGCAAAAGCGGCAGGCCAATCTCGATGGACGCCGCGATCAAGCGCGGTGTCGCACCGGGCGAGACGCCAAAGCGCGCGCCTGCATCCTTGGCCGCGCGGATATCATCGGGGCTCAGAAGCGTGCCAGCCCCCACGATGCCGCCCGCCACATCGGCCATGGCGCGGATCGCATCAAGCGCGGCAGGCGTGCGCAACGTCACCTCGAGCGCGGGCAGGCCACCGGCCACCAGCGCATGGGCCAATGCCGCAGCCGAGGCTGCATCATCAAGCACCAGCACCGGGATGATCGGCGCGCGCGACGCGATCTCGCGCGTGGCGGCGGATTGGGCCATGGGGGTCATCGGATGATCCTTTGCGCAGGTCGTGTTTGTGGATTTCCAGAAAGATGAAGGGCCAAGCGATCAGACGACAACACCCGCCCCCATGGTGGCAGGTCCGGCATTGGCGCGGAAGATCTCGAACAACTCGCGGCCCACGCCATGGCTGTTGGCGGACAGATCGGGCTGGGCGGCCGTGCGGTTTGCCACATCTTGGGTCAGCACCTCGAGCCGTCCTGCACTGGCATCGACGCGGATCAGGTCGCCATCGATGAGCTTGCCGATCAACCCACCATCAAGCGCCTCGGGCGCCACATGGATCGCAGAGGGGACTTTGCCAGATGCGCCCGACATGCGGCCATCGGTGACGAGTGCCACCTTGTGACCGCGATCTTGCAGCACCGACAAAAGCGGTGTCAGCGCATGAAGTTCCGGCATGCCATTGGCACGCGGGCCTTGGAAACGGACGACGACCACGACGTCGCGGTTCAGATCGCCGCGTTGAAAGGCGGCTTTGACGGCGGCTTGGGACTCAAACACAGCCGCTGGTGCCTCGATCACATGGCGGGCGGGATCGACCGCCGAAACCTTCATCACGCCGCGCCCGAGATTGCCGACAAGCTCAACCAAGCCGCCCTGTGGCTGGAACGCCTCTCGCGCAGGTCGCAGGATCTTGTCGTTCAGGCTGGTCCCCGGCCCTGCCTCCCACGACAGGGCGCCATCGCGGAGTTTGGGTTCCTGCGCATAAAGCGCCAAACCTTGGCCCGCCACGGTTTTGGTGTCGGGATGCAACAGCCCGGCCTCCAATAGCTCGCCGATCATATAGGAGAGCCCGCCTGCCGCGTGGAAGTGGTTCACATCGGCCAAACCATTGGGATAGACCCGCGCCATCAGCGGCGTCGCCGCCGAGATATCCGCGAAATCGGTGGGCTCGATGATCACACCCGCCGCGCGCGCCATCGCGACCAGATGGATCACGAGGTTGGTCGAACCACCCGTTGCCATCAGACCGACGATCCCGTTCACGAAAGCCTTTTCATCGAGGATATCGCAAACCGGCGTATAGGCATTGCCGAGTGCCGTGATCGCGGCGGCGCGTTCGGTCGCGGCATCGGTCAGCGCCTCGCGCAAGGGGGTGCCGGGGTTCACAAAGGACGCGCCGGGCAGATGCAACCCCATGAATTCCATCAACATCTGGTTGGAATTGGCCGTGCCGTAAAAGGTGCAGGTGCCGGGGCCATGATAGCTGTCCATCTCGGCCTTCATCAGCACCTCGCGGCTGACGGCACCGGTGGCGAATTGCTGGCGCACCTTGGATTTCTCATCATTCGGCAGGCCCGAGACCATCGGCCCTGCCGGCACGAACAGCCCCGGCAGATAGCCAAAGGTCGCCGCCGCCATCACCAGACCCGGCACGATCTTGTCGCATACGCCGAGATAAAGCACTGCGTCGAAGGTGTTGTGCGAGAGCGCCACGCCGGTCGCAAGCGCGATCACGTCGCGCGAAAACAGCGATAGCTCCATCCCCACCTGGCCTTGGGTCACACCATCGCACATGGCTGGCACGCCGCCGGCAACCTGTGCGGTGGCGCCAACACGGCGGGCTGCAGCCTTGATCTTGTTTGGATAGGTTTCAAAGGGCTGATGGGCCGAGAGCATGTCGTTATAGGCCGTCACGATCCCGATATTGGGCGCGCGCGCGGCCACCAGCGCATCCTTGTCGCCCTCCATCGCGGCATAAGCATGGGCTTGGTTGCCGCAAGACAGATGGGCGCGACGCGGCCCATCCTCGGCCAGTTTGCGCATTCGCTCCATATAGGGGCCACGCGCCGCCTTTGAGCGCGCGATGATCCGATCGGTTACTGCAGCGATACGACCGTCCAAGGACATGCCGCCCCTCCCTTTGATGCGAGTCGCCGCCTTTCTATCATGTTAGCGCTAACAAAGCCAGTCACGGCCTCAGTGCGGCTGCACACCGGGGAGGAATACGGGGCGATCACGGTGGTGCAGCGAGATGCCATCTCGGAAAACATGGATCTTCGCGGGATCGGCTGTCAGGCGCACGGTGTTGCCACGCATGTCTGCGTGAATACCTTGCAGTTTGCCGATCACCGCATCCTGAACGGACGCGCCCTTGGCGAAATAGAGCAGCGTCACCTCGCCAAGCGCTTCGACGATATCGACCTTGCCTTCAAAGGCATAGGCGGTATCGGCTGTCTCGACCATATCCTCGGGACGGATGCCAACTTGAACATCCGCGCCCAAGTCACTGGGAAGTGATGGATAGTGTGACTGCACCTGCCCCGTCCCTTGGGCCAGTTCCAGTGTGGTCACATCGCCCGTGCCCACGATCTTGCCCGCCATCAGGTTCATCGCAGGGCTGCCGATGAATTGCGCGACAAAGGTGGAATTGGGCCGCTCATAGAGTTCAAGCGGCGTGCCGACCTGTGCGATACCGCCGCCCGCCAACACCACGATGCGGGTGGCCAGCGTCATCGCCTCGACCTGATCATGGGTGACGTAGATCATGGTGCTCTCGGGCATTTGTTCCTTGAGTTGCGCGATCTCGATCCGTGTCGCCACGCGCAGCGCGGCATCGAGGTTCGAGAGCGGCTCGTCAAAGAGATACACCTTGGGATCGCGCACGATGGAGCGCCCGATCGCTACGCGCTGACGCTGACCACCCGACAGCGCTTTAGGCAGTCGGTCGAGGAAATTGGTCAGCTGCAGCTTGTCGGCGGCTGCGCGCACCTTTTGGTCGATGCTGGCCCGATCAAGCCCTGCGATTTTCAACGAAAAGGCCATATTATCATAGACGGTCATATGCGGGTAAAGCGCATAGGATTGGAACACCATCGCGATGCCGCGCTGGCTGGGGGGCACGTCGTTGACGATCTGGCCATCGATCTCGAGCGTGCCGCCTGAAATCTTTTCCAGCCCCGCGATCATCCGCAAAAGCGTGGACTTCCCGCAACCCGAGGGGCCGACAAAGACGATCAACTCGCCCGTCTTGATATCGAGGTCGATGTCATGGAGCACGCGCACAGCACCGCCATAGACCTTTTCGACACCGCTCAGCTTCAGATCGGCCATTTCTTGTCCCCCCTGCCCTTGTTACGTCGCGCCCGGCGCATCTTCGGCCGCGGCAAAGACGGCGTGATACGGCATGAGGTTGAAGACCGCCCCATCCTCGGCGGCGGGTGCGAATGGCGCGCCGCGATCTTGACGCCATTTGCCCTCGGGCATGGGCACGCGCCGGACGTCATCGGTCATGTTGAAAGCGCAAAACAACACCTGCCCCTCATATGTGCGCCGAAAACTCAGCACACCATCCACGGCGCTAATCTGGGACAGATCACCCTTGATCAGCGGCGCCCATGCTTGGCGGAAACCGATCATGCGGCGATAGAAGTCGAGCATACTGCCCTCCTGTCCCGCTTGTGCGCCGACCGCACGGGGCAGATGCTCGACCGCGACGGGCAGCCAAGGCCGCGCTTCCGAAAAGCCGCCATTGTGATTGTCGGTGGTCCAAGGCATCGGCGTGCGGCAGCCATCGCGCCCTTTGAATTTGGGCCAAAAGCGAATGCCATAAGGGTCTTGCAGATCCTCATAGGCGACATAGGCCTCGGTCAGACCAAGCTCTTCGCCTTGGTAAATACAGACCGAGCCGCGCAAAGACATCAGCAGCCCCGCAAAAAGCCGCACCGCCCCGTCATCCAGCCCCCAGCGTGTCGCATGGCGCACGACGTCATGGTTGGAAAAGGCCCAGCAGGCCCAGCCATCGCCGATCGTGGCCTCATAGGCGGTCAGCACCTTGGCTACCTTGGCGGCATCAGGCGTGGT
>JAQCLA010000223.1 GCA_027592105.1 Pseudomonadota bacterium
GATTTGCGCGATCCGATGCAGGTCGCGCAAGATCTGGCCATCGACTTCCAGAAAGCCCTTGTTCACGAAATAATGGTTCTCCAGCCGCGCAAAGGCACGGGCGTAATCAGCCGGCCCCTCGCCACCGCCACCATCGCTTTCCATCGAGGCCAGCGCATTCTCCCATGCTGCCCAAGCCCGCGCATAGCGTGTCTCGACCATCAGATCCCCGGAAAACAGCCGCCGGTTATAGGCCGCGATCAGATCGCCGCGCTCTTCTTCGGGAATCATGGCAACGAACCGGCCCCATTGGTCGGGCCAGAATTGCCCAGCACCGCCGCCGTAGAACCAATCCAACTCGCGCTGCATCGACAAGAAAACACCGCGCAGCGCCAGATAGGCCACATGACCGGGATGCGCCTGCGCATAGATCAGGCCAAGCGTCGCGCCCCAGCTTCCGCCGAAAACCGCCCAGCGGTCGATGCCAAGCGTATGGCGAATGCGCTCGATATCAGCGACCAGATGCCATGTGGTGTTGGCCCGCACACTGGCATGGGGCCGCGAACGGCCACAGCCACGCTGATCGAACAGGATGATCCGCCACAGTTCCGGGTCGAAATACCGCCGCATCGCGGGGCTACAGCCGCCACCCGGCCCACCATGCAACACAATGACCGGCGCACCATCGGGGTTGCCGCATTGTTCGACATAGATGTGATGTCCATCGCCAACGTCCAGCATACGCTGATCGAAGGGATCGACCGGCGGGAAAAGATGGGCGACTGCGCGCTTTTGGCCGGAGAACTTATCCATGCCACTCCTATATAGACCGAGAAAGATGGTCCGCCGCGATCAAATTGACAGAATGTGAGGAAAGATTCCATGGCACAGGTCAACCAAACCGTCGATGACGCCGAAATCGCCAAATTCGAGGCGATGGCGACCGAATGGTGGGATCCAAACGGCAAGTTCAAGCCGCTGCATATGCTCAACCCCACGCGGCTTGATTACATCACCCGCCAGATCGCTGCCGAATTCGGGCGCGACCTCACCACACCCCTGCCCTTCGCCGGGTTGCGCCTTCTCGATATCGGCTGTGGTGGCGGGCTTTTGTCGGAACCCATGGCAAGACTTGGCGCCGAGGTGGTGGGCGCTGATGCCGCACCGCGCAACATTCCCGTGGCCCAGATCCACGCGCAGAAATCGGGCCTGACCATCGATTATCGCCACACCACCGCCGAGGCGCTAGCGGCAGCAGGCGAGCAATTCGATGTCGTGCTGAACATGGAAGTGGTCGAGCATGTCGCCGACCCGCTGGCCTATCTGACCGCATGTCAGCAGCTGTTGAAGCCCGGCGGGCTGATGATCTGCTCGACCATCAACCGCAATCCCAAAAGCTTTCTCATGGCGATCATCGGGGCGGAATATGTCATGCGCTGGTTGCCCAAGGGCACGCATGAATGGGCGAAATTCATCACCCCCGATGAGCTGTACGATCTGATCCGTAAAGCGGGCCTCGATCCTGTGGATCGCAAGGGCTTTGTCTTCAACAAGCTGACGTGGAGCTGGTCGATCTCGGGGCGTGACCTGTCGGTGAATTACGTCACCGCATCGCTCAAGCGCGCTTAGCCTTCCTCTTCCAGCCTCAGCCGCATCTCGCGGATGACGGGAATGGCTTGGCGCACACGCTCTGCGCCGATCTCGCGCACTGTCTCTGACAAGATCGGCACGATGGCCGACAAGGCCGCTTCGCGGGCGCGTCGCCCTGCGGGGCTGATCGACACAAGCTTGCGGCGTGCATCATCCCAATCGGGGCGAATATGCACATAACCCGCCCATTCCAGCCGGTTCAGCGTATTGGTCATGGCGCCACGCGTGACGTGAAAGACCCGCGCGATCTGGGCGGGTGTCTTTTCCTCGCTGGCGGCGGCAAGATGGTTCAGCACCGAAAAATGGCTCAGCTCCATCCCTTTGGGCAAAGCACGGCTTAGCCGGTTCCGCGCCAATTGGTCGGCCATGAACATCTCACTGAACAGTGCGATGGAAAGGGGGTCGTCGGTGCTTGCCATGGCAAGATCTAGCCACCGCTCGCCCCGATCTGGCAAGGGGACGAAGGGTCGCAAGTTCCTTAATTATCGGTCAAAAGCGCGTCGAGTTTCCCGACGTGATCAAGTGCGGCCATGTCGTCGAAGCCACCGATATGACGCGCGCCGATGAAAATCTGCGGCACGGTGTGGCGGCCATTGGCGCGGCCCATCATTTCTTGGCGCAGCTTAGGGTCGCGCGATACATCATATTCGACGAAACTGGCCCCCTTGGCATCCAAAAGGCGTTTGGCGGCATGGCAATAGCCGCACAGCGGCGATGTATAGATCTCGATATTCGGCATCCGCGCATCCCCTTCGAAGGCGTGATTTCCCCCTGATCTAGCCATCGCGCGCCACGCGCGCCAGTGCGATCACATCGACACCATCGGCACCTGCACGCAAACAGGCCTGAGTCGCTGCGGAAAATGTCGCCCCCGAAGTCATCACATCATCAATCAACAGCACCCGCCGCCCGGCAAGGCGCGCCACATGACGCGGATGGGCGCTGATTGCGGCATCGAGATTGGCAAAGCGCCCCTCGCGGTCGCGCCCATCTTGCCTGGCGGTGTAGCGCGGCCGGATCAACGCATCGGCCAACCAATCGCGCCCCGACACGCTGGCCAAGGCCTTGGCCAGCAGGGCCGCTTGGTTGAACCGCCGCGTGGCCAGACGCCGCCAATGCAGCGGGATCGGCACGATCAGCGGATCAGCGGCCAAAAGATCGGCCCCCGCTCGCGCCAGCCATGGGCCGGCGGCGCGCGCCACCTCGGCCCGGTCGGCATGTTTCAGGCCAAGAACAAGTTTGCGCCCGTTATCGGCATAATGCAGCACGGCGCGCCCATGTCCCCAAGGGCGTGCAACAGCATGACAATCTTCGCAAACCAAGACTTCGTCACCGTCTGTCTGCCCCGGCAAACCGACACCGCACAGATCGCAGGCTGCCCCAAAGATGAAGGGCGTTTCGCGCCAACACGGCCCGCAAAGCGCGAAATCACGATCCACGCGGGCACCACAGCAGAGGCATTCAGGCGGAAACACGGCACGGAGCAACGTTTGCAATCTCATCCCATTCCCCTAAGTAGCACCGAAAGACGCCACAGGACCTGACAGATTTGGCCCAGAACAGCCCACAGCCTCGCCTTGTGGACCCCGCCCGCCTTGCGCGGTCGCGGGCGCGCGCACGGCTGGATGTGGCGGGCTTCCTGCATGACGAGGCCAAGGCCGAACTCCAGGAAAGACTGATCGACGTTAACAGAAGGTTTACAGCGCCCGCGCTGGTCACCGCCTTTCCCGCGTATTGGGCCGATCTTACCCCCAACGCGCGCATCGTCGCCCCCGATGAGGTACTGGATCTGACCCCCGGCGCGCATGATCTGGTGATCCACGCCATGGCGCTGCACTGGGCCGATGACCCGGTTGGCCAGATCGTGCAATGCCGCCGCGCGCTCCGCCCCGATGGGCTGTTTCTCTCGGCGGCTTTTGGCGGTGAAACATTGGTCGAATTGCGCGCCGCCTTGGCGCAGGCCGAGACCGAGGTGATGGGCGGCCTGTCGCCCCGGGTGGCACCGATGGCCGAGATCCGCGATATGGGCGCATTGTTGCAGCGCGCAGGCCTTGCCCTGCCTGTGGCTGACCGCCTGCCCAAGACCGTGACTTACCGCGATGCCTATGCGCTGATGGCCGATCTGCGGGCCATGGGCGAGACCAACGCACTGGCCGCGCGCCACCGCACAACCGTGCCGCGCGCCTTGTTTGCGCGCTTGTCCGAAGTTTATTCTGCCCGCTTTCCCGCCGCCGATGATGAAAAACGGATCCGAGCCAGCTTTGAGATCGTATTCCTCTCCGGATGGGCGCCACATGACACCCAACAAAAACCGCTCCGCCCCGGTGCCGCCAAGGCGCGTCTTGCAGACGCGCTTGGGACATCGGAGTTTGACGAAACCGCCCGACCGGTCCTACACCCGTCCGACGATTGAGGTCGCAAGAAATGAATATGATGTCCGAGACGCACGCAGCACAGCCCGCAAATGACCTGCCACATGCCCCCGCCGATCACCCGCGGGTCAGCTTTGGCAAGGTCGGCATCTTGCTCGCCAACCTCGGCACGCCCGATCACTACAGTTATTGGCCGATGCGCCGCTATCTGAACGAGTTCCTCTCGGATCGCCGCGTGATCGACTATAGCCCGTGGATCTGGCAGCCGCTGTTGCAACTCATCATTCTGACCAAGCGGCCCTTTTCGTCAGGTGCCAATTACAAGTCGATCTGGAACGAAGAGCTGAATGAAAGCCCGCTGATGACCATCACCAAGGCGCAAACCGCGCTGATGGCCGAAAAGATGGCGGAGCGTTACGGCGACCGCGTCGTGGTTGATTTCTGCATGCGCTATGGCAACCCCTCGACCAAGTCCAAGGT
>JAQCLA010000224.1 GCA_027592105.1 Pseudomonadota bacterium
CGGCCAAAACGGCCTGTGCGGCGCGATCAAGGGCCGCATCGCCCAGATCGCCACCATCGATCTGCGCAATGATCGCTGTGGTGTCGCCTTGCCTGAGCCGGGCATAGGCCGGGTCGTAATGCAGCGCGATGAGCGAGGCGGCCAGCGCCTCCGCCTGTCCAGCCTCCAGCATCGCAAGCCAGTCATCCACCACCGCATGCCCGGCCAAGGCGCGCAGCCCGTTCAACCGTCGCGACAACCCCGCAGGGTCAGCCATAAGATCGGCATAGATCCCGGCCAAAAAGCGCGCGCGCGCCACCTGTTCGGCGGCAAGCACGATCCGGGGCGCTTGCCGCATCGCCACCCATAAAGCAGGCGGAAGGCGCAAGGTGCCGATCCGGGCCGATTCCGCCTCGACCAACAAGGGCCGCTGCGGATCAAACCTCGCAAATGCCGCGACAAGCGATGTCTCAAAGCCTTTTTGGGCGGGCTGCGCGCCGACGACATCACCAAGGATCGAGCCGCGATGACAGGCCAAGCCTTCCAGATCGAGAACCTGACCACCCAGCGCCGCGACACGCTGCAACACCTCGGTTTTGGCAGTGCCCGTGTAACCATCAAGGCGGATCACCCGAAACGGCAGCGTCGTGTCATAAAGGCTGGCCACCACATGCCGCCGCCATGTGCGATAGCCACCCGCAAGCACCTCGGCCCGCCAGCCGATCTGCTGCAAGATCGCGGCAAACGACCCCGAACGCTGACCGCCGCGCCAGCAATAGACCAAGGGCCGCCAGCCGCCATCATGGCCCATCAGCTGGGTCTCGATATGGTGGGCGGCGTTACGCGCGACCAAGGCCGCACCGACCTTGCGCGCTTTGAAGGGGCTTTCTTGCTTGTAGATCGTGCCAACGATGGCACGCTCCGCATCCGACAACACCGGCATGGAGATGGCACCGGGAATATGATCCTCGGCATATTCCGCAGGGCTGCGCACATCGATGATGGCGTCAAAGCCTGCGGCACGCAGTGCGGTTAGATCGGAAAAGGCAAAGCCCAATTGGTTTACACCGACCCGCCCGTCATCTTGCGGAAGCGCTGGATCAGGCTGGAGGTATCCCAACGACCACCGCCCATCTGCTGCACCTCGGCATAGAATTGATCGACCACGGCGGTGACGGGCAGCGCGACACCCAATTCCTTGGCTTGGCCCAGCGCGATGCCCAGATCCTTGCGCATCCAATCGACAGCGAAACCATGGTTGAATTCATTATCGACCATCGTGCCTGCACGATTGGCCAATTGCCATGATCCGCCTGCGCCTTGGCTGACAAGATCGGCGACTTTCTTGGGGTCGAGACCCGCTTGCATCGCGAAAAACAGCCCCTCGGACATCGCCTGCACAAGGCCCGCGATGCAGATCTGGTTGACCATCTTGGTCAACTGCCCTGCGCCGACATCGCCGAAATGCACGGTTGCTTTGGCATAGGCGGCAACGATTGCCTCGGCAGCGGCAAAATGCGCCGCATCGCCACCGCACATGATGGCAAGCTTGCCGTTTTCGGCACCCGCCTGCCCGCCCGAGACAGGCGCATCGACATAGCCCACACCCTGCGCCGCCGCCTGCGTGGCCATTTCGCGCGTCACGGTCGCCGAAACTGTCGTGTGATCGACAAAGATCGCGCCGGGCTTCATGCCTGCAAGCGCACCATCGGGGCCGGTAACAACGGCGCGCAGATCATCATCATTGCCAACACAGGCAAGCACGAAATCACAGCCCTCGGCCGCTGCGCGCGGTGTGGCGGCAAAGGCGCCGCCATGCTGGGCAGCCCAAGCCTCGGCCTTGGCCGTGGTGCGGTTATAGACAGTGACGTCATGACCTGCCGCCCTGAGATGGCCCGCCATCGGATAGCCCATCACCCCAAGCCCAAGAAATGCCAGTTTCGCCATTTTCGTGTCCCTCGATTGCCTGTTCTCGCACAGCGCGCGACCCTAGCAGGCGCGGCCCCGGTGTCCAGATGCAGCGCGCCATTCCGTTCAGGTCGTGATCGCGGCCCGCAAGCGGCGCAGCTCGGCCAGCATGCTCATCGCCGCAAGGCCCGAGCTTTTGGGATTGTCAGGCAGCGGCGCACCTTGGACCTGAAGCCGGAAATGGCCAAAGGCACCTTGCGCTTCGACCTCGTGCAGATTGCCGGGTGCGGCCGGATCGGCGATCAGCGCCACCTCGGTCAAATCGAAGCCGCGCCCTGCCAGCGCCACGGCAGCGGCGACATTGGCATTCTTCGGATAGGCAAGGGCGGCTTGCCGCGCGGTCCCCTCGAAATGGGTGGCGGGGGCGGTCAGGGCGTCGAGATCGAGCAGATCCTCAGCGGCCGAGCCACGCCATGCGGCAGGTGGTTTGCGACCGGTGTAGCGCACATGGGTCAGCCCGCCGGCCGCGCCTGCGCGCAACAGATCCAGCGCGCCGACCGAACCGCTGGCCAGATGCAGGCGGCTCTTGCCCGCGATCGCGGCGGCCTGCAGATCAGCGGCAAGCCCATCATCGGCCAAAGCACCAAGCGAGATGGTGACCACATCGATGCCTGCGCCAAGTGCCGCGACCCCATGCGCCTTGAGGCCGGGATGGCCCGCACAATCGACCAGATGGGTGATACCGGGTGGCAGATCGCCGATATGCTCCACGGCAAGCGGCCCGGGCATGGCCTTGGTCTTGTCGCGCAAGATCACCGCCTCGGGCCCTGCGCCCTCGCGCTGCAAAGCCGCGATGACCCATCGTCCGATGGCCCCTGCCCCGATCACTGCGATACGCATCATGGGCTCCTTGCCATTTCCACCGAAAGCCACAGTATCACCCCAGACCGGAAAGACGACAGGGAACCGCATGAACACGCTTGCGAAAAACACCATCGGCTTGGCGCTGCCCCGGCGCGAAGACCCCGCACTTCTGAAGGGTCAGGGCCGCTATACCGCCGATATCGCGCTTGCGCGGCCCTTGCATCTGGCCTTTTTGCGCAGCCCCGTGGCCACCGGGCGGATCGCGGGCATCGACATCGTCGATGCGCTGGCTGCACCCGGCGTGGTGGCGGTGTTCACCGGTGCCGATCTGCCGCCTAACCCGTCACCCGATCTGGCCCCCGTGCTTGAGATCGACTCCCCCTTGCCCTTTCCCATGCTGGCACGTGACCGCATCGCCTGTGTGGGTGAGCCGCTCGTGGCCGTGTTGGCCGATAGCCCAGCGCAAGCGGCCGATGCTGTCGATCTGATCACGCTCGACATCACCGATAGCGACATGCCCGCCCCCCTGCGTGTGGCGCATCGCGCTTGGCATGTGGGCAATCCCGCCACGGCCTTTGCCAGCGCCGCCCATGTCGTTGCGGTCGAAACACACCACCCCCGTGTCGCGCCATCGCCGATGGAACCGCGCGGCGTGGCGATCCGCTTTGATGCCGCGACCGAAGGGGTGACGATCTTTCAATCAACCCAGACCCCGCATCGCACCAAGAACGATGTCACCCGCATCTTGCAAATCGATCCTAACCTTGTGCGGGTCGTGGCCCCCGATGTCGGCGGCGGTTTCGGGATGAAGGGTTTCACCTATCCCGAAGAGGTTTTCGCCGTTTGGGCCGCGCTGCACCTTAAGCGTGATGTGCGCTGGATCGCCTCCCGCTCGGAAGAATTCTTGTCCGCCGCCCATGGGCGTGGCCTCATCACGCGCGGGCGGTTGGCCCTTGATGCCGATGGGCGCTTTTTGGCGCTAGAGGCGCGGATCGAAGCGCCGCTTGGCGGCTGGGTCTCAGGCACGGGATTGATGCCCGCCTTTAACGCAGCACGTGTTCTACCATCGGGCTATATCATCCCCGCCCTCGATATCGCGACCGAGGCTTATGCGCACCCACTCCCACCAGTAGGGATTTATCGCGGAGCGGGACGCCCCGAGGCCAATGTGATTATCGAGCGTCTGATCGACGCGGCCGCCGCCGAAACGGGGCGCGACCCTATCGCGCTGCGCAAGGCCAATCTTTTGCCAGCCTCGGCCATGCCGCATGACACGGCGACGGGCAATCGGCTGGACAGCGGCGATTACGCCGCCGCACTTGACGCTTTCGCCGCCGCCGCCGATCTCGATGGTCTACGCGCTCGGCGCGACGCGATCCGGGCCAATGGCGGGATCGCGGGCTTGGGGATCGCCTTTTATGTCGATCCATCGGCGGCGGGCTGGGAATATGCGCGTGTCACGCTGTCACCCGATGGGCGCGCCCATATCGCCACGGGTGCCACGCAACAGGGCCATGGCCGCCTGACCGCGTTTTCGCAGATCGCGAGCGATGCCTTGGGCATCCCGCCCGAGGCGATCACGCTGGAGGCAGGCGATACCGCCCGCGTCACCGAAGGGATCGGCGCAGTGGGCAGCCGCGCCACCGCCATCGGCGGCAGCGCGCTGCTCGAGGCTTGCGCCAAGATCACGCAAGCA
>JAQCLA010000225.1 GCA_027592105.1 Pseudomonadota bacterium
GCAGGGCTGCTCGGCCTGCCCGCCTGCTGATGCGCTTTTGGGTGAATTGGCGCGCCGCGACGATGTCATCGCGTTGGCGCTGCATGTCGATTACTGGGATTACATCGGCTGGCAAGATACCTTTGCCCAGCCCGATTTTACCGCGCGCCAGCATGGCTATGGCCATGCGGCAGGCTCGACCGTGGTTTACACACCGCAAATGATCGTGGGCGGCATTGACCGTGTCGTGGGGGTGCGGCCTATGGCTGTGTCCGATCTGGTGCAGCGCCATCGTGCTGCCCCCGATCCGGTCAGCATCGCGATTTCGGCAGATGCTGAAGGTTTTGCGATCGAGACACGGACCCTGACCGCACCACCCTATGCGCGCATGGTGGTGCAAGTCGTCAGCTACAGCCCCCATAACGAGGTCAACATCGCCTATGGCGAAAGGGCAGGCACCGTCAGCCAGCATTTCAATGTCGTCACCTCCTGGCAGGTGGTGGGCGAGTGGGATGGGCAAGCCCCGATGCGCTTTCGCGTGATCCCGCAGCAAGACACGCCGCATGTGGTGATCGTGCAGCAGGCCGATCATGGGCCGATACTTGCGGCAGCGCGTCTGGATTGAGCCAAAGGGTCAAACCCGCAAAATCGGCTAGTGCGGGTCTTCGCGTTGCAGCGCCTGGTCCTTGACCCGTTGTGGTTTCCAGCGGCGATGTATCCAAAGCCATTGCGCGGGCTTTGCGCGCACCCGTGCCGCAAGGCTGTCATTGAGGGCTTGGGTCATCGTCACGGGATCGCTATGCGCGATCGGCGCCTCGATCTGGATATCGAAATCCAGACCGTTCTCCAGCCGCTCGGCATAGATCGGGACCAAAAGCGTATCGTATTTCAACGCCATTTCAGCGGCTGATAGCGCCGTTGGTGCAGGCTGACCCAGAAAATCCAACAGCGCGCCTTGGGCGATGAATTGATCGATCAAGATCGCGCCTTGTCCCCCTTCGCGCAGGGTTTTCACAAAGCCCGCCAAGCCCCGGCGGTCACGCGGAAACGCCGCCCCACCCACGCCCTCGACCGAGGCGATGTAATGCGCGTTGGAATAGGGGTTGTTCATCAGGCGATAAAGCCCGCCCATTGCGTAGCCACGTACATTCATCGCGGCCCTTGCGGCTTGGTAATTGCCGAAATGCCCCGAGACAAAGAGGATCGGTTTTCCAGCCGCCCGCGCCGCCTCGCAAGCATCCAGCCCCGGGCCATGCGGCACCCAGCGTTCAGCCCATGCGAGTTGGTCGGCGGTCGAATAGTTTTCGATCACAACGCGTCCGAAGTTGTCGAGGACACCAGTCGCGATGATGTGCCGCGCCGCTGGCGTCAAAGTCGGGAAAATCCATGCAAGCTGCTCATCGGCACGCGCGCGGTAGCCCGTGATCCCACCCAGCATGCGCAAGATCCGCCCCATCATTGGCACGCGCCACCGATAGGGCAGGCGCAGCGCAACCCACAGCAGGCCGCGCAACGCGCGATCGACCGTCCAGTCAAGCCAGAGGCGGCGGGGTTTGGCCATGCGATCCTTCGGGGTTGTCCGTCTGTCGCGCGCATTCAAGCCGGTGTGACGGGCCTTGCACGGGTTTCGCGGTACCAGACATAAACCCCGGCCCCAACGATCACAAGCGCGCCAAGCAAGCTCAGCGCATCGGGGAATTCGTCAAAGGCGAAATAGCCCCAACAGGTGGCAAAGATCACGCCTGCATAGCTGAAGGGGGCGACAGCGCCCGCCTCGGCGATGGTCAGTGAACGGATGAGCAAGAACTGACCCGTCGCGCCGATCACGCCAAGGAGCAAAAACATTGCCCAATCCCAAGCCAAGGGTGCTTGCCAGACCGGCACGGTCATTGCGCTGGCCACCAGCGTGCCGATGATCGCGGTATAAAGAAACGAGGTCATGATCGGCTCGTCGCGGCCCAAGAACCGGGTGGCGAGTGCGTAGCTGGCATAAAAAAGACCGGCTAACAGCGGCAACAGCGCAGCAGGCGTAAAGACCTCCGATCCGGGCCGGATCACGATCAGCGCGCCGGTTAGCGCGGCCACGATCCCCAAGATGCGCCTTGGCCCCAACCCCTCGCGCAGCACGATCGCCGCGCCGAGCATCAAAAGCATCGGATGGACCTGCATCACGGCCGTTGCGGCGGCGATATCCATGCGGCTGATCGCGGTGAAAAACGTATAGGTCGCGGCAAAAAGAAAGGCCGAGCGCAGAAGTTGCAGCCCGATATGGCGCGTGCGCAAAAGCGGCCCAAGGCGCGGGGCAAGGACCAAGGCCACAACCGCCATCATGCCGGCATAACGCGCCCAGACCACCTGAATGGGATCATAGCGCGCCATCAGCGTCTTGGCGGTCGCATCCATCGCCGAGAACAAAAAGATCGCCCCCAGCATCAGCAAGATACCCTGTGCAACCGGCGTGAGCCGCGCCAAGGGTCTTAGCCCCGCTGGGCGGCCAGCGCCTCCAGCTGGGGGCGCAGCCATGCAAGCTGATAGCCCCACGCCTCGCCACGGGTGATGATCTCATCGGTGGGCAGATCGCCCGCCTGACCCAGCGCCCATACCAGCGTCGAGCGGTTGCCCGAGGCGCAATAAGCGATGACCGGCCCATCGGCGGCATCGATCGCGTCGCGCTGTTCTTCGACATTATCCATCGTCATCTGGCCGCTGATGACTGGGTTAAAGACGAAATGCAGCCCGGCGGCCTCGGCTGCGGCCTGCATTGCTGCGGCCTGCAGCGGGCCGGGGTTTTCGCCATCGGGGCGGTTGCAGATCACGGTGGTAAAGCCCGCATCGGCCAAGGCGGCCATATCGGTCGGGGCAAGTTGCGGGGCGACGCTATAGCTGTCTGTGATCTGGCGCAGATCCATTCTTCGGGCTCCTTGGCTGTGCTTGGCGCCACTGTGCCTCAAGCGGCGGGCAAGGAAAAGGCCAGCTTGATGCATATCAAGGCCGATCGCGCGGCAGGGGCATAGGCTTTGCGCATCCTCAAGCGACGGGGCTGTATGCGCCCAAGGAGTGTATGATGAACGATCTTGCCGCGCGCCGCGCAGAACTCGAAGGCCGCTTGGCCGTTTTGGACCAACGCCTGCGCGCGCTCGATGCCGAGTTGGACAGCCATCAATCCAAGGATTGGGAAGAGCTGGCCACCGAACGCGAGGGCGACGAGGTGCTGGAGAAACTTGGTCAATCGGGCGAGGCGGAAATGGCGCGTATCCGCGCGGCCTTGGTCCGCATGGATCGGGGCGACTACGGCATTTGCGTGCAATGCGGCGCAAAGATCACCGAAAAGCGGTTGGATTTGTTGCCATATACCCCATTTTGCCGCCGCTGCGCGACTTAAGGGTGGGCAGATGCCGCGCCCATCCCGGCTGCATGGGCCTTGTGCGGATCTGCGGATCGCCAAGGCCATCGCGGCGCTGCTGTTGACGCCAAGAATGGGCCAGGCCGTGGCCCGGCGTTTGATCGCGCCCCTGCCGCCGCATCCTGCCTTTTTCGGCGTGTTCACCGTGTTTCAAAAAGGAGAGGTTATGACAAACGAACCGACACCAGAGCGCAGCGAAGGCAAACCCTTACCGAAAACCTCGCTGCGCCGGCCCGTCGCGCAGCAAAGCAAGCAGCCGCCTGTTGATGCCAAGCGAAAGCCCGCCACCATCGTTCCACAGAGCGATGAAAGCGATGAGGATCTGTTCAACGATCTGCCGGTCTAGATCGCACTGACCGCTTGCGGCTCAGGCGTTGCGCGCCTTGGCCATCTGCTGTGCCATTTCCAGTGCGGCGATCAAGCTGGTCGGATCGGCCTGACCCGTGCCCGCGATGTCGAAGGCCGTGCCGTGATCGGGCGATGTGCGGATAAAGGGCAGCCCGAGCGTGACATTCACCCCGCCTGCGAAATCGATGGTCTTGATCGGGATCAGCGCTTGATCGTGATACATGGCGATGGCTGCATCATAGTGCGCGCGCGCGCCTGCATGAAACATGGTGTCTGCCGAATGCGGACCTGACAGGGTCAGCCCATCGGCGCGCAACGCGGCGATGACGGGGGCGATCAAGCTGTCTTCTTCGCTGCCCATCGTGCCGCCTTCGCCTGCATGTGGGTTCAGCCCGGCGATGGCGATGCGGGGGGCGGCAATGCCGAAATCGCGGCGCATGGCGTCATGGGTGATCCGGATCGTATCGGTCAACAGCCGCGCGCTCAGTGCCGCTGGCACCTCGGAAAGGGGTATATGGATCGTGGCTGGCACGACGCGCAGCGCCGGGCAGGCCAACATCATCACCACGGTCTCGACGCCTGCCAAATGGGCCAAATACTCGGTATGACCGGGAAAGCGGAAACCCGCCCCGTCCTTGAGTGCTTTTTTGTTGATCGGCAGCGTGGTCAGCGCCGATGCCTCGCCGC